>CALCHX010000154.1 GCA_937906875.1 uncultured Gemmatimonadota bacterium
GGCCTGCCTTGCCGAGCTGGCGGCAGGCCTTCACCAGTGCGCCGGTGAGTGCCTGAATGACCACCGTGTCACGATCCGGGTTGGCGGTGGAAGGCGTGGTGTCTGCGGCAGCCGAGGCGGCCGTGTCTGATGACATGGCTGGTTCCCTGTTGGGGAATGAGGGTACCGGTTACGCGGGCGTAACGCGCGGGTGTGATGGCAAGATAATGAGTACGGGGCGCTAGGGCGTCAGGCCTTCGACATGCGCCGTCTCGTTTATCCGCACAACGCGGGTGTGTTCGTGATCGATATCGATCTCACTGATCCCGCACGGCGACTGCACCAGTCGCCAGTAGGTCGACGGCGATTGCTGCAGCAGCTGCAGCAGGATGGCCCTGTTGACGCTGTCGTGGCCGACGACCACGAGCGTCTCGCGCGGATGGTCGTCAATGAACAGCCTGAGCGCGTCGGCGGTACGGCCGAGCAGGTCCTGCAGGCTCTCGCCGCTCGGAAACCGCACCAGCTCAGGCGCCGAGAACCAACGGTCGAACAGCGCGGCCGAATCGGCTTGAACTTCCACGAACGTCTTCCACTGCCACTGACCGTAGTCGAGATCGTTGAGCTGGTCGATAGCCTTCACGGCGCATCCGGTCGAAGCAGCGATAGCACGCGCGGTTGCCACGCAGCGGCCCATCGGGCTGGTGTAGATCACACTCGGCTGCCAGTGCGCGGCGATGCGCTCGCCCGTCGCTGAGGCCTGCCGACGGCCGAGGTCGGTCAGCGGTGTCTCCGCTCGACCGCGAAACCGTTCGGGGTCTATACCCTCGACGCTACCATGGCGGACCAGCAGGATGCGTGTCATCGGTCAACTTTCCCCACAAGCCAGAATGATCGGCGCTCTGCCGGCTGCGAGGCCGCGTTCGTTACCGGCGCCAATAAGGGCGGCAAGTCCGGCTTCCTACGCAGCATCGGTGTGGCGCAACTGATCCTTCTCCGTCACCAGGCCGCCCGGTGCCCCGAAGGCAGCGAGGGCATGCAGCACTCGTCCTCCATTCTCCGGCGAGCGGCGTACCCAGAAGTCCAGGTCATCGGTCGCTCTCGGGTAGCCATGATGGGCTACGGCGTAGCCACCGACTATCAGATACTCAACGCCGGCGGCGTTGAACTCGCACAACATGTCGCGGGAGTCGGGATTCAGCATGCGACGCCTGGTTGGTGACCGCCCACGCCGATCGAGCCAGCTCCCACATCATGTCCACGCGTTATTCCGGCGACATCTCCAGCGTGTCCTGGCCGGCCATGTCGTCCGCGCGAGCCACGATGCGCACCCGTAGCTGTGCACGCCGGAGCCGTTGCTCGTCCGTCATCGGAGTCGGGGTAGGGGAGGAACTCGAGCGAGCAGCGGACTACTCGAATGGTGCGACAGAACGCACCGTGAGGAGACGCTATCAAGATAGTCTCGCGTCGGGCGATGACGAATCCGAGCGACAGCCACGCCCGCCTGTCGGCGATGCAGGGTACGGATGAGCGAACCCACGCAGAGCCGGGAGGCCAGCCCAGTCTTAGCTTCTAGTCTGCTTGCATGTATATATACAAAAATGTATAATCCAACCTGTCTCTTAAGCCTCTCGTCTGGTTGGGTTCCGCCCTCGACGGCGTGAAGGCGTTCCCGGAGGACGCCCGACAACGTGCAGGGTTTGAGCTGTACCGGATACAGCAAGGGCTTGAGGCAACTGACTGGAAGCCGATGCAGACAGTCGGAACGGGCGTTCGCGAAATCCGAATTCAAACCGGCTCCTCGTTCCGAGTACTGTATGTCGCGAAATTTGCGGAGGCGATATATGTCCTTCACGCATTCGAGAAGAAGTCCCAGCGCACGGCGAAGCGTGACCTGGACCTGGCGCAGCAGCGTCTGGTCGAGCTCTCGCGCCAGCGCCGCACCCAGAGCCGCACCCAGAGGTGATCGTCATGTCCAGCCCTAGTCGCACGGAAACCGCCTTTGAAGCACTCGGGTATGCGCCAGAAGAGGCGGACCATCTCCGCATCCGAGCTGACCTGATGCTTGCGCTGGAGAAACTGATTGCCGAGCGCGGCTGGACACAGGTCGAGGCGGCCCGAGCGCTTGGAGTGACCCAGCCGCGAGTGTCCGACCTGGTGCGCGGAAAAATCGACCGATTCAGCATCGACACTCTGGTTCATCTGCTTTCACAGGCCGGTGCCGACGTGACATTCAAGGTGCGCCGCCGCCGGAGCGCCGCCTAACGTGTCGCTGCACTTGTCAAAAGGGTTGCTAGCGCACCCGTCGTAGCGGATGTCGCACAACCGTCTCCACATCCAGGTCGCTGCGCGTGACGCCGAGCACGAAGTCCTCGCTAATTTCCTTCGGTTCCAGACCGGCAGGTAGCGAGACTCGCGTGACCACCGCTCCCCTACTGTCGAAGACGACGAACGATCGCGGTTCGTTCTCGTCAAGCCGGAAACGCTCGACCCACATCTCGCCGCCGGGGCCAGCGAGGAAGCTGGTGAAGAACGGCTGGTGCGTGGGCCTCAGCTTCGCCTCCTACAACGTGCGCACGCGGCTCTTCTGATCCGGCGTATCTACCTTTGCCAGCGCCGCCTTCATCGTCCCGTCCACGGTCGCCGCGTCCCATGACTCCGGCGGATCGGGCCAGACCGCATGCGCCACGAGCTGTCCGCCGCCGTCGTAGATGGCGATCGAGTCGCGTGCCGAGTCGCCTATCCAGACGCGGTCGCCGCTCGCGCCCGACACCACCTGCCCGCCGAGGGTATAGAAGCTACCGGCCAGTCCATCGGCCACCTGGGAGTGGCGATAGCCGAAGAACGAGTTCCCCGGAAAGCTGCCCAGCCACTCGATGGAATCCGCATGCGACGGGTCCGCGACAAGCCCGACACGGACGGTGTCCCGCGACACCTCGTCCAACTTCACGTGCATGCGGCGCATCACATTGGGCTCCACGATGAAGGTGCCCGATCTGAGCCGCGCACGGACCAGTGGTAGCCCGCCCTCGAACCGCTGTCTGGTCACGAATCCATCGCCCACCGTGAATGTGCTCACCGTACCCGACATGCCGTCCGCGACGAACAGCGAGTCACCACTGTGGCCGAACCAGGTGATCGTCTGCATCTCGCCCGGCCCGGAGCCGCTGCGTGAGAGTGAGCGGAGGAACTGACCACGTTGGGAGAAGACGCGAAGCTCGCTGCTTCCTCCGTCGGCCACGACGATGTCGCCGGCGGTGGAGGTGGCCAGGCCGGCGATCCGACTGAACTCCGCTTCCGGCACGCCTTCCGTGCCGATCCGGAGTGTCGGTTCCGATGCCACCTGCCATTGCGCAGCGGTGCCCGTACCGCGAGCGGAACCGGTGTCGGAAGTACAAGCCGAGACCGCTGTCAGCAGAGCGGGGATGAGGATCCAGCTTCGGGTCGACGATACTGTCATCGGAGCTCCCGAGCGCCTGGTATAGGGGATGTGAGTGTCATCGACCTGCTCGCGAGGGCCTGCTGGCCTCGCTGGCGAGCGCTAGCTGCCGTGCTTCCGCAATCTTGCGGGCGATGAACGGAGGATGCAAGATCGGTAGTGTGACTACAGCCTACGAACGGTCGTGAAGCCGACGCTGTTATCGCCTCGGCTGGCTGCCCCGTTATGGATCGATACGGACGGATACGAATTGCAGGCTGATCCAGGAGGTGAGATATGGGAGGGCGCTTGACGGCCGTCGCTCTTTCCGGCTCGTGCGCTCTGGCGGAGTCTGGGGCATGAAGGAGTCATGGGTATCCACGCACTACTGATGTCTCCTCTCGGACTCTGCGCCTCACCCCGCCGTTCGTTGTTGGCGACCGCCTTGTTGACGGCGATGTTGGCGGCACCCGCCACCCCCACTCGCGTGGTGGCGCAGGCACCTGCGGACACGCTTGCGGTGCTGGCCGAGGTCGGTCGTCACTTCCGGCTGACCGCTTCCTGGCCCGGGGTCATCCTGGCGGACAGTCCGCGTCGTGCGGCTCCTCGGAATGCCGTTATCGCCCGGTCCGATACCATCGGGAGCCCACCCCCGTACGCAGAGGATTACTCTCGCCCGAGCATCGCTCCGCGGCTCGCCCGGATGCTCATGCAGGGTACGGGGCCTGTGCGCCTGCTCGCGCGCGCGCCGGAGACACCCTGTGACTCCGCCGCGATGGACCCGGCTGTCGGCATTCGCCGGCCATGGATCGGTTCGTCCATTCGCGTCACCGCGCTAACTATCGACGGCGAATCAGCCCAGGTGGTTGCTGAGGTGGATGATGGAACCGATCCTTGCCGATCCAGGCGCGATGTAGGCTGGTGGCGCTACGACCTCGAGCGCCGCAACGGCGGTTGGTCGTTGCAGAGGGCGAGTCGGGTTGAAGAGCCGTGGTCCTGACGAGAACCTGCTCTCGCGCAACGCTCATTGCCACCGCGATGCTCGTTATGGCGACCGCATCCGCTGCGCAACGGCCATACGACGCTCGCGAGACGCGGATCATCTCGGGCACGATCGATGGGCCGACGGCGCTATCACGTGTCGCTGACCTCACCATAGCGCCGAATGGCGACCTCTACGTGGTGCAGCCGATGACGCGGTCGATCAGCGTCTTCGACTCACGTGGTGCATTTCTCCGTACGATCGGACGGCGTGGCCGTGGGCCGGGCGAATTCATGAGCCCCGGCGTGATCGGATGGCATGCCGATACGCTCTGGGTGGATGATCCCGCGCTCGGTCGGATCAGCCTTCTCTCCACCAGCGGAACGTCTCGTCGCACAATCCCGCTCCCTCTACCAGGCGATGCGAGACTATTGGCCGACGGTTCCGTTCTGCTCTGGGACCGCATCACGCTCGAAAGTCGTGGTGGGCCATCCTAGGCCCAATACTGTTCAGTTAGCGATCCTAATTGTATACTCTTGTCCGACGCCAACTCAG
>CALCHX010000155.1 GCA_937906875.1 uncultured Gemmatimonadota bacterium
TTGCGTAAATGGCGTTCGAAATCGGCACGGCCAGCGATTACCGCGATCTGCTGGACCGCTTCCATGCCTTCCTCACCACTCACCCGAATCTGGTCGCCGCGGGCCAGCAGTGGCAGGCGCTGCACTGGACGACGGACGCCGCTACGAAAGAGCTCATCCTCAAGGCGCCCGGCCTGGCCGGTGCCGAGGAGATCTACTGCGGCATCCGGGCCTACGAGAACGCCACGGCCGGCTACTACATGTGGGACCTGAACGGCTTCATCGGCTTCAACCCGGCCAACGACTTCTATACGCAACCGGGCGCGATCAGCGGCTGGCTGCCGATGATGTCGCTCTGGAACACAGCGATCCCGTACTGGTTCGTGGCCAACGGCCGACGTGCCGTGGTGGTGGCGAAGATCTCGACCGTCTACCAGGCGGCGCACCTGGGCTTCGTCCTGCCCTACGCGACGCCGGGTCAGTATCCGTACCCGCTGCTCGTCGGCGGCTCGATGACCGGCCAGCGGGGCCGCAACTACAGCGTGACCTCGCCCAACCACCGCCATTTCGTCGACCCGGGCGAGGATGGACAGAACAACGCCAACACCGCCTGCATGCTGCGCGGCCCCTCGGGCGCTTGGCTGCCGTTCCAGAACGTCGCCTACTCGTCGTCCGAGTATCGCTACGACGGGCCGCGCCCGGTCTGGCCGACGAACTACACCTACCTCGGCAACCTGCGCGAGGCGCCGGACGGCACCTACGTGCTCTCGCCCATCGTGCTCACGCAATACAACTCCGGCACCGATCACGACCTCTTCGGCGAGCTGGAAGGCGTCTATCACGTCTCCGGGTTCAACAACGCCGCCGAGAACCTGATCACGGTGGGCGGCGTGGACCACCTCGTGGTGCAGAACGTGTATCGCACCAGCGTGCGCGACTACTGGGCGCTGCGCCTTTCGTGACCGACCATGGCCTACCAGACTGGTACCTCCGCCAACGCCGATCAGCTGCTCGACGCCCTGCGCGTGTTCGCGGTGGCCAACGGCTGGACCCAGCTGCGCTGGGCCCCCGACGGCACCGGGCAGACCCTGTCGCTCGCCAAGGGCGGGCTCTACGTCCATCTGCGCTCCGCGGTGAATGAGCGCCTCTCCACACGCTACAACACCATCACCGGCATCTGGCTGATCGGCTCGACGGGATTCGATGCCGGCAAGCCCTGGTGGGATCAACCCGGATCGATCGTCAACGCCAGCTACGTGAGCAACACCACGAGCTACCGCGCCGAAGCCTGCGGCCTGTTCGAGGTGGGCACCGCCAACACCTACCACCTACTCTCGGCCGCCACGCCCGAACTGATCATGCTCGTCGCCGAGGTCTCGCCCGGCGTCTATCACCATCTCGCCTTCGGGGATCTCACGAAGTTCGGCAGCTACGGCGGCGGGGCGTTCGTGTCGGGCGCGTTCGGCCCGGACGCCTACACCTATACGTACAGCGGCTTCACCGACTACGTCTTCGGCTACGACCACGACCGGCACTTCGGCCTGCCGTTCAACGATTACAAGTACTACGGCGGCGCGAACTTCGTCCTCGCCGAGGTGGACGGCGCCACCGACTGGCACTCGGTCTGCAAGGACTGGGCGCTCACCGGCAAGCGCGCCAAGGCGCTGTGGGAACGGGGCACGGGCACGCCGCGCGACAGTCTGGCGCGCTACTGGTGGGGTCACGTGCCCAACACCTTGAACGGCGTGACGCCGATGCTGCCGTTCTACCTGTTCGTGGCGCGGCCTTCCGGCTTCTTCTCGCCCTTCGGCTTCACGCCGCACCTGCGCTATCTCAACATCACCCACTACGCGCCGGCGGAGGTCTTCGCGTTGGGCGCCGAGCAGTGGATGGCCTTTCCGGCCCACTCGAAGAACGGCAAGAGCGGCCTGCACGGCTATGCCGTGAGACTCATCCCCTGAGCGGATCATGCCGACCTTTCCCGGTTCCATCCTGCCTGGTGCCGCCCGCCAGGAGCCGCCGACCTGGTCGCGCTCGCCGGAGGTCTCCGAGCGCGTGCCGGTCGCCTTTCCGTTCGACCCGAGTGCGAGCTCGGTCATGCGTCCGGGCGCGCGGCTCGACACCCAGCCCGTCGACGAGCTGCGGCTCGGCGTCAACGGCGCTCTGCTGCCCACCTTTGGGGCCGACTGGTATCACCGCATCCACGTCATCCCTTCGACCATCGATCTCGGCAACCTGGTGAGTCCGGTCGAGCGGGTGCTGGAGGTGTGGAACGCTCGGTTCGACGCGCAGACGCTCGATGCCATCGACGAGACCGGAACGGACGGGCTGCTGCTCTCGGGCCAGCCGGCGCCGCCGCTCGCCTTCGGGCCGCTGCAGTCGCGCCTCTACACCTTCGCAGCGGGCACGCGCGGGGCGCCGGTGATCGACGCCGCCTACCGCTTCGTCTTTGCCGGCGGGCTCACCGCATTGCTGGTCGTCACCGGCCGCCGCGTGGTGGTCTTCGGCATGCGTCCGGACTGGTCGCAAGGGATCACCGAGCGGCTGGAATGGCTCACCGAGGTGCTGGAGGCCTACGACGGCACCGAGCAGCGGGTGCGCCTGCGGCAGCTGCCGCGACGCGGTTTCGAGTATGGATTCCTGATCGAGGGCCGGGACGCCCAGGTGCTGGATCACCTTCTGTTCGCCTGGGGCGCACGCATCTACTGCCTGCCGGTGTGGACCGACGTCTCCACCCTTGCGGGCGAGGCTGCCGTCGGCAGCACCGCGCTCACCGTGCAGGATGCCGCCAACAGCGACTACCACGCGGGCGGTCTGGCGGTACTGTGGCGCTCCAACACGCGGCACGAGGCGGTGGAGATCCTCTCCATCGCCGGCAACACGCTGACCCTCAAGCTCCCCCTGGCCGGGAGCTGGCCGGCCGGCACGCGGGTGTTCCCGGCGCGGCTCGCCCGCCTCGAGGGCGAGGTGGCCGTGGCGCGTCCCACCGACACCATCGCCGTCGGCCGCTGCCGTTTCGGCATCGAGGACATCACGGCGCCCGCGGTCGCCGACTATGGCCCGGCCTATCAGGGCTACCGGGTGTTCGACTGGCGGCCCAACCGGAGCACCGACCTCGAGGACAGGTGGCTTCGGCGCCTCTCCATCATCGACTACGGGACGGGACTGCCGACCTTCGACGACGAGTCGGGCTCCCCGCTCATCGGACGCACGCTGACCTGGCTGCTCACCGACCGGAGCAAGGCGACCGCCTTCCGGGGCTGGCTCGCCGCACGCGCGGGACGGGCGAATCCCTGCTGGTTGCCGACCTTCGAGTCCGACCTCGAAGTCAGCCGCACGGTGGCGGCCACGGATGCCGGCCTCGTCGTCCGCAACGTCGGCTACGCCCGCTTCGTCGCCGCCGATCCCTTGCGGCGCGACCTGCGGCTCCTCACCACGGCCGGCACCTTCCATCGCCGTATCACCGGGGCGAACGAGATCTCCGAGGACGAGGAGCTGCTCTCCCTGGACGCGCCGCTGGGCGTGACCCTCGAACCCCAGCAGTTCCTGCAGGTCTCGTACCTGGAGTTGGCCCGGCTCGACCAGGACGCGGTCGAGCTGCATTGGGAGACGGACACCACGGCGCGCGTGCAGCTCTCCACCCGGACGTTGAGATCATGAGCTAAGACCATGAGCTATCTGAGCATCGAACAGTCCGCCCACGGCGGACAACCGCAGGAGCTCTACCGCTTCTCCCAGGGCGCGCAGCGCTGGCTCTACACCTCGGGGCAGGCGGCGGTGGACTACCAATCCGAGACCTATCAGCCGGCGACGATCTCGCGCGGCGGCCTCGAGCAGAGCAACGAGCTCGCGCGGCTGGGGCTGGAGATCCGCATGCCGCGCGACCTGGCCGTGGCGAGTCTATTTCTCGCCGCCCCGCCCGAGGGTGTCGTGAGCGTTACCCTCTACCGGCGCCATGTCGGCGACGCCGAGTTCATCACCTACTGGAAGGGGCGGATCACCGGCGCGCGGCTGTCCGGCGCCGAGGCCACCCTCAAGTGCGAGCCCATCGCCTCGAGCCTGAAGCGGCCGGGCTTGCGCGCCCGCTACCAGCTGCTGTGCCGCCACGTGCTGTACTCCAGCGGATGCGGCGCGCTGAAGGACAGCTTCCGCGTGGACGGCACCGTAGCGGCGGTGAGCGGCGTGACCGTCCAGGTCGCCGCCGCCGCCAGCCGGCCGGACGGCTACTTCGTGGGCGGCATGCTCGCCACCACCGCCGGCGCGCGCATGATCGTCGGTCACGCCGGGATCGACCTCACCCTGGTCGCGCCCATGGTCGGCCTCACGGCGGGCGATGCGGTCCAGCTCTATGCCGGCTGCGACCACACCATGGCGCATTGCAAGGACAGGTTCGGCAACCTGGACAACTTCGGCGGCTTCCCCTTCATCCCGGTGAAGAACCCCTTCACCGGCGACGCCATCGTGTGAGGCTTTCCCATGTGGCAACAGATCATCATCTGGGTCGTCACCACGGTCCTGTCGGCGCTGCTCGCGCCGCGCCCCAAGGTGCAGGACGCCCAGCCGGGCCAGATCGGCGACAAGGACGTGCCCATCGCCTCCCAGGACGCCCCCATCCCGGTGCTGTTCGGTACGCGGGTGATCTCCGGGCCCAACGTGGTCTGGTACGGCGACGTGCAGGTGCGGCCGATCCGCAAGTCCTCCGGGGGCAAGAAGTGACCGAGGTCATCGCTCGGCTGGAGCATGCCCGTGCCCTGGGCTACTGCGCCCGCGGCATGCGTCGCTGGTTCGAGGGGCGCAGCCACACCTGGGCCGAGTTCGTGGAGCGAGGGGTCCCGGCCGACTGGCTGCGCGCCACGGGTGACGCGATGGCGATCCGCGTCGCCGAGGAAGCCGA
>CALCHX010000156.1 GCA_937906875.1 uncultured Gemmatimonadota bacterium
GAGCGATCGCGACTTCGACGCGATGTTCACCGCCGACCGACCGGTGATCTTCGCGTACCACGGATATCCCACGCTCATCCACCGGCTGACCTACCGCCGCGCCGGACACGCCAACATCCATGTCCGCGGCTACAAGGAGGAAGGCACCACCACGACGCCGTTCGACATGGTGATGCTCAACGACCTGGACCGATTCCACCTGGTGATGGACGTGATCGACCGGACTCCGTCGCTGGGCGGTGACGCGGCGCTGGTGCGGCAGCAGATGTCCGACGCGCGGCTCGCGGCACGCGCCTACACCCGCGAGTACGGGACCGACGACCCGGCCATCAGCGGCTGGACCTGGCCTGCCTGAGCCGGATCGGGATTCCGATGCGTGGGGCCGATGGGAGTCGAACCCACACTGGCACGGACCTAGAAATGCGACATTGTACGCAATACTGCTGACCTGCGAAAATGTTCGATTTAGGCATGTTCAACTGCGAGTACGACACTTTTTGACCTCCTTGTGGTTCCCCTGAATTCCGGCCTCTTCCGTTTCAATTCGTGCAGTAAGCGTGCAGTCCTCGGGCTCTACTGCTGGGCTGTCGGCGCAGGTGAATCATGTTCTCGAACGATCCTTTGCGGCTGAAGGCAACGGTGCGGAAACTGATACTTGGTTGAGTGAAGCCCTGTCGTGCGCAATGGCTGTGATCCTCCATGGGATCTCGTTGTGATCTTGGTTGTGATCTGAGATGATAGTGGCATGGCAACGACAACACCGCAGCGTCCGGGACTGCACGCCCATGCGGCTGCCATGCGCTTGGACACTTCCGTCTTGGTGAAGGACCTGCGCGATCTGCTGGGCGCGAAGCTGGTCGCGTATGTGGCGGGCGTGCGCGAGACTCGCGCGGTGCGCCAGTGGGCCGAAGGCACTCGGAGGATCCAGGATCCCGCGGTAGAGCAGCGTCTGAGGTTGGCATACCAAGCGACGCAGATCATTGCTGAGCGAGACGACGCCGCCGTTGCGCAGGCGTGGCTCCAGGGGCTGAATCCACAGCTGGACGATCGGTCACCCGCCCGACTCTTGCGCGATGGTGATATTGACGAGGTTGGTGCAACTGTGCTCGCGGCGGCGCGTTCGTTCGCGGCCACTGGATGAGTGCACCGACAGGTCGCCACATTATCGATACCGAAAACGGCCCGTTGGCCGCAGTGGCCGACCCTGGTCGAGTGTGGCGCATCGGATATGCACCCGAGCCCTGGCAATGGACTCCGTGGCAGTACACCGGTGCGCTGGGCATCTTCGATGGGCGCTGGGACGATCCGCGTGGATCGTTCCGTACGGTCTACGCAGGAAGCACTCTGTTGGCGTGCCTGCTTGAGGTTCTTGCGCCGTTCCGAACGGATCCTCACGTAGCGGACGAACTCGATGCTATTGACGATGATGATGAATATCCGTCGACTCGACCCGGACTGGTGCCACGGACATGGCTTTCTAAGCGTCGGGTAAGTGTCGCGAAGCTTGCCGGCGTGTATTGCGCGGTCACTGACCGTGAGTCGCTCGCAACCATCAGGACCGTTTTTCTATCGGCGGCGCTACGCCTGGGACTTGCCGATATTGATGGCGGTGCGCTCCGATTGTCAGCGCCGAGGGGACTCACCCAGCAGGTAGCTGCCTGGCTGTACGACCTCCACGATGGGGATCGAACCGTCTTCGACGGTATTGCGTTCGAATCCCGACATGGTGATGGATTGCCCCTTTGGGCCATTTTCGAACGGGACGACGACCCGGACACTTCACGTCACTTGACGAACATCCAAACCGACATGCTCGACGGATCGCACCCGGACGTTGTCGAGGCATTCCGACTTCACCGGCTGACGTGGACCTCGTGACCGGAGCAGCCAGTCAACGAGGCTCCGCCGGAGCGGCAAGATCGAAAACGCGGGCTCGCGAAAGCAGCCCGCTTGGCGTTTGACTCTGTGAATGCTGAAAAGATCGTGGCTCAATGAGCGTGCCGTAAGGGTTACAGCTGGTCAAGTGTGCCGACGCGATGGTTTTCTTGCCAGTCAAGCAGGTCGCAGAGGCGGTAAGCGACGGCGCCGCCTTTGACTTTGATGAAGGCTGGGCCGCGGCCCGCCGAGCGTAGGTTCTCGAGGCTGTGCGGCGAATACGTCGTCAGTGCCGCTGCCTCCTGCGTTGTGAGGAGCACATGTTCGACGAGATCTGCTCGGCCGCCGGCAGGGGGAATCGGGTCCGGCCGGGCGCCTGCCGATTGGCTGCGCCATAGGTCGTCGATTGTGGTCATCGGACTACTCCCATCGATTTAGCTGTTGGAACGCGGCGTTCGGCGGTGACCCGACGGTCGCTGATTTCGCGCTGGTACGCGAGTCTGGCTTGCAGTGTGTGGGCGGAGGCTTCGGCGCCTTGGTTGGTGAGGATTTGTTCGAGAATGGTTCGGGCGGGTCGGGTTTCGCGTTCATTGCTGAGGTTGTCGAGGTCGCCGTGGCAGGTGTCGGTGTCGATGTAGGCGTGGTTGGCGGCCCGTCCGCGGGTCGACGGTGACGCCTTGGCAGCGGTGCGCTGTGACGGCGTAGCCGAGCTCGACATGCTGCGTCACGTAGTCGGCGGGAAGTATGACGGGCCGGCTGCCACTTGCTTGGGCTCGGATCGTCCCGTCGCGGCGCACGCCGGTCACTGTGAATACGGTGCCGTTCTTGATGAAGCCTGCGGCGAGCCTGCCGCGTTCGTCTGTGTGCGGGTTCGGGTTGGTGCCGTCGGGGAGGTGGCGGTCGACTCTTCGGGTGATGATTCGGTCGCCGATGCCGGCGACGGTGCCGTCGTGCAGCGGCACCCCTTCGGTCCGGACCTTGCCGGCTTCGATCAGATCTGCCCGCACGGTCAGGTTGAGGGCTTGGACGGTTTCGTTGTCGGCGGCGATCAGCAGGCTCGTGAGGCCGCGTGCGTGGTCGGCTTTCCAGGCTTGGTGGGCGGCGTGGATCATGGCGTCGGCGTCGCCGTCGGTGAACCGGTCGTGCGCGGCGTAGGCGTCGAGTGCCGTCGGGTCGCCGCGGCGGAGTTTGAGCGAGGCGTCGGCCTCCCACTGGCGGATCGCTCCATCCGAATTGGTGAAGCGGCGGATGTCGGTGAGTTGCGGCGTGTCGGGTTGGTGTTCGGCGAGGAGCTGGAAGGTGCCGCCGGCACCGATCGCGGGCAGCTGTGCGTGGTCGCCGACCAGCAGCAGCTTCGCCCCCGAGGCCTGTGCCTGTGCGGCGAGCGCGTTGAGTGTGGGCAGGTCTGCCATGCCGGCCTCGTCGACGACTAAAAGCTGCCCGGGGTGTAGCGCCCATTGGTCGTATCGGGCGCGAGCCCGGGCGATCGCCTGGTCGATGCCGCCGATGGGTGTTCCGGCGGCGATAGCGTCGGCGCGGCGGGTTTCGAGCTGTGTGATGCGTTGTTTGCGGCCGGGCTGGAAGCGTTGCTGGGCTAGCCACTGGGCGGTGTTCTCGGCGGCGATCGCGATCTCGGTTCCCAGTACCTCTGCGGCGACCGCTGAGGTGGCTAGGCCGAGGACGGAGCCTTTTCCGTGTTCGTGTTCCCAGGTGGCGCGGAGCCCGGCCATGGTGGTGGTCTTGCCGGTGCCGGCCGGGCCGATCAGCACGTCACATACCCGGCCGGATGCACAGATGTCCCGCACTGCCGCGGCTTGGTCGGGTGCGAGTAGCTGGTCGCGCCCGGGTAGGGGAGCAGTGACGACGCTGTCGACGATGTCGGCGGAAACGGTTGGTGCGGTGGTGGTTTCGGTCGCTTCCAGGAGTGCGCCTTCGGCGGCCAGTACCTCGAGGGAGGTGAACACTTCGGGCGCGTCATAAATTGACCTGCCGGTCGCCGCATCGATCTCTGTGCTGACGTTGGGTGTGTTGGCCGGGTTGAGGAGCACGCTGCGTTCGATCGCGGCGGCCGCAACCCGGCGGCGCACGGCCAGCAGATCGGCTTCGGTGGCGAATTGCAGACCGGCAGATCCGATGGTGCGGCAGGTCGCGGCCACCAGGTTCCAGCGTGACCAGGTGGCGCGCTTGCCTTCGACCTGGTCCAACGCGGCGGCGGCGAGGATCTCGACGGTCTGCTCGTCGATCGCGCTGGATGCCGCGAGGCGTGCGTGTTCCGCGCCAGCCGCGAAAGTGCTGGCGCGGCTGGTTGTGGCGTCGGGCGTAGCGGTGTCGATGGCAGGTGTGATGGTCCGGTCTGTCGGTGGGGCCGCGGTGACGTGGTAGGCCCACGCCGTGGCGTCGCTGCCGAGGATGAGGTCGGCGCGGCGGGTCCACTGGTCGGTGTATTCGGCCAGGGTCGAGACGTGTTTCGGCTGCCGGGTTTCCAGCGTGGCCTGCTGGCGGATGCGCACAGCTTCCGGGCCGGTTGGCTGCCGGTGGTGCTTGGTGACGAATGTGTCGATGGCGGCGTCTTTGGCGGCGGTGATCGCGGCGGTGCGCTGCGAAAACTCAATAATCAGGTGGTCGGGGATCGCGGCGAGTTCCCGGCGCGGGTTGCGGGCCCGGCCGCGCAACCGCACCTCCCACTCCACACCGAGTGTGCGGGTCAAATTGTCGGCGAGCAGCAGATCGTACGTGTCCGAGTGCGCGACCGACGCGGCATACAGCGATCGCGAGTCCAGGGTGCGCCACTGCCCGTCCGACGCTGCCTGCACGCGGTTGGCGATCGTGACATGCGTGTGCAGCTGCGGATCCCCCGCGCGGGAGTCGTGGTGATCGAACCCGGCCGCGATCAAACCTCGTACCGGGACGCGGGCGGCGCCGCCGTGCCCGGTGCGGGTGCGGGCCACATCCGTCTCGATCAGCCGGATCGTCGAGGCGACCGCCCTGTGATGCGCAGC
>CALCHX010000157.1 GCA_937906875.1 uncultured Gemmatimonadota bacterium
TGAAGGGAAGCGAGCGCATCACCAGGGCCGGCATCAGGTACTCGAACATGCTCCCGCTCCACGACACGAGCGCGGTTGCCCCGGCGGTGCGGGTCAGCGGGCGGCCAAGGTGGAACCAGTGGTCCATCGGCACGTCTCGCTTGGCCACGGCCAGAAGGCTGGCCAGCCGCGCCTCCGACGCCAGCAGGTCGTAGTATGACTGGTCCAGCGCGTGCGAGCTGACGTGGTAGCCGATGGAGAAGAGCTTTCGCTGGCGGTCGAAGAGGAAGCGAAAGTCCATGGCCTGGACGTACTTCAGCGCCCGGCGGGCGATCACCGCGAGACGTTCTGCCTCGCCCGGAGGGGTGGACTCGGCATCGGCCAGGGCGAGGCAGGCCTGACGCACCGCCAACAGGTGGCCGGCAAGGTTGCCGCTGTCCACCGTCGAGACGTACACGGGTTCCAGCGCCTTCAGGTCGGCCAGGTTGTACCAGTTCAGGAAGTGCCCTCGGTACTGCCGCAGCTCGCCCATCGACTGGAACGCTCGCTCCAGGCGAACGGTCATGTCTGCCAGCTCGATGAAGCCCAGCTCCTGCGCGCTCATGATGGCCATCAACTGCAGGCCGATGTTCGTCGGTGACGTGCGCATCGCCACCACCGGCGACGGATTCTCCTGGAAGTTGTCCGGCACCAGCCAGTGTGTATCCTCGGTAACGAACTGCTCGAAGTACTCCCAGTGCAGTCGCGCGTAACGCAGCGCCTCGGCCCGTTGCGACGACGACAGCCGCGATGCAGGTGGCAGGACTGGCATGCCGAGCGCCGTAGCAATCATTGGCGAGGCGAACCAGAGCGTTGCGAGCGGCAGGACGACGCCCAGCAGTTCCTGCAGCCGTTGGGCCTCGGCGGCCGCCAGGAGCGGCGACGTGCCAGGCGCCTGGAAAGCTGCCACGCGCAATGACTCGAGTACGACCAGTACGACAAGGCCGAGCATGGTCGTAGCGACAGCCGGCCACATCTGACGCCACGCCGGTCCGCGCAGGAGCGACGGAAGCATGCCGGTCCTTCCCGTCGTGCTCGAGGTGCGAGCCATCGCCTCCGCCTGCGAGGCGGTCTGCCACTCCAACAACCGCCGACGGCTCACCACCAGCCGCCAGAGAGTGCGGCAGATGGCATCTGCGGAGATCCACGCCTGGTGGGGCAGGAAGGTGATCGTCAACCCGATCTGCTGGACGCTCACGCCCGCGTCACTTCCGACAGCGCGATAATAGGCGCGCCACGATCGATCCAGTGGCGGCCTCAGGACGGCGAGCAGCATGGATACGATCCACGGCGCGGCGATCGCCAACAGGGCGAGCAGCGTCCAGCGAACCGGAGACCCTGGCAGGAGCGTCCAACCGGCTGCGAGGAACACCAACTGACCGATCTCCACCGTACTGCGGCGCAGGTTGTCGAAGATCTTCCAGTGGGAGAGCGGCGAGAGACGATTCGGTTCCGGCCCGTCCGGACCCGGCACCGTGCCGGAGAGCCAGCGCAACAGTTGCCAGTCGCCGCGGATCCACCGCTGCTTGCGCCGGCAGTAGGTCGTGTACTGTGACGGATAGTCGTCGAACAGCGTTATGTCGGTGACCAGCCCGGCGCGCGCGTAGTTCCCCTCGATCAGGTCGTGCGAGAGCAGGGTGTTCTCCGGGAACCGCCCGTGAGTCGCCCGCTCGAATGCGTCGACGTCATAGATCCCCTTGCCGGTGAAGCTCCCCTCGCCGTAGAGATCCTGGTAGACGTCCGAGACGGCTGTCGTGTAGGGATCCACGCCCGGATGGCCGGAGTGGACCACGGCGAAACGTGAGCGATACGCGCTGGGCAGAGATACGGCGACACGCGGTTGCAGTATCCCGTAGCCGTCCACCACCTGTCCGCTCTCCTCGTCGAACTCGGCTCGGTTGAGCGGATGCGCCAGCGCGCCCACGAGCAACCGCGCCTCACCGGGCGGCAACACGGTGTCGGAGTCCAGCGTGATGACGTAGCGCGCTCGCTTCAGGGACGTGGTGTTGCCCACCACAACCGAGAACGCGCCCGGCGCCCCGCCGCGCAGGAAACGGTTGAACTGACCGAGCTTGCCACGCTTGCGCTCCCAGGCCATCCAGACTCCCTCGCGCGGGTTCCAGAGGCGCTGGCGATGGAAGAGAAAGAAGGCGTCGCCGGTCCTTGGCGCGTAGCGGGCGTTCAGCTCGCGTACCCCGGTCTCGGCAGCGGCAAGGATGGCCGCGTCTTCAGGCGTGGTCTCGGTAGCGGCGTCGGTGAAGTCGCTGAGCAGCGCGTAATGCAGATGTCGATCGCGGTTCGCAAGGAACTGCACCTCCAGGTGCTCGAGCGCTTCGTGCACCGCTTCCACGCTACCCAGGAGGGTGGGCACGACCACCGCCGTACGCAGCTCGGCCGGAATTCCGGAGGGCGAGTCGAGGTCCAGCTTGGGGAGCAGTCGAGGCGGGAGGAAGGTAGTCACGAGCTGATTGACTACTGCCACCGCGATGCTGGATGCCGGCAGGAAGCCGAAGAGGAGTACTAGCCACGGCCTCGAGCGCCCTTCGGCGCCGGCCAGCCAGAGGACTGCCGCCAGCGCGGCCGCCGTGACCAGCAGGATGCCGCCAAAGAAGACGACATTCGGATTCTTCAACACCCATCTGTGGGTCGCCTCGGCCAGCGGAGGTCGGTAACCGGTGGCCCTTTCCAGCGTCTCCAGCCCGTCACCGATGAGGAAGTGGCCCACGTGGCCGCGACGGTCGTCAAGCGGATCGTCCTCTCTCGCCACTCGCGCCAGCTCGATCGCCTGGCGGGCGACCGATGGTTCACTCGCACCCACCCGCCTCGCGATCCGCTCCACCACGTGACGATAGTTGTCCCGCGTGGCGAAGGTCATCCGGTCGTAGAAACCGGCCGGATCGGTCCGCAGTACCGCCTCGGTGACGCTCTGCTTCTCGACGAAGCCGCGCCAGTCGGTGTGGGCTATGGAGCGCAGACTCGTGATGCTGTTGGCCATCATGAGCTGCGTCAGCGCCAGCCGCTGGGCCGATCGCGCACCAGCATCCTCGGCGCTCATCGATTCCTCGATTATCCACTGCTCCAGCCTCACCAGCGACGGCTGGCCAGCGCGAATCGGGCGCAGGAGCTGGAGGAACCGGGAGACGAAGTTCGGCGTCAGCAGCGGCCGCGAGCCGATGAAGTCGTCCAGGGTGGCCCGTAGCTCGGCCGGTCCGGCAGCCACGCCGGCATGGATCCGGGCAGACCAGTGCTCCGCCTCCTCAAGCTGTTCCAGGCGCTGGATGGTGCGCAGCGTCATCCGCCGCACGCTCTCGATGCAGCCCAGGCGGAGCATTGCTGGAATCGCCCACAGCTCGCCCAGGGACAGGGGAGCGGCGCGCTGGAAGGCCCCGACGAACAGCTCGATGTTGTCCAGATCGAGCCGACCCTCGGTATGCGAGATGAGGATGATGGCCAGCTCGTAGACCCTCGGGTAGCCAGCCAGCGGACCGCTCGCCAGCTCCGGAAGCTCGCGATAATAGTCTCGCGGCAGGCTCTCCTTCACTTCGCGCATCTGTTCCTGCACGACATGGAAGTTGTCGAGCAGCCATTCGCCGGCCGGTCCGATGTCTGCGCCGTTGCTGGCAGCGTCCGATATGCGCTTCTGGGCAGCCTCGAGGATGCTCCCCGTGGCGTGCAGCCGGGTGAGGAGCGGCGTGTGGCCGCGTCGGGGGAGCGCTGTCGTCAGCCGTTGTCCACGGGCCACATCGCCGGCACGCTCGGCCAGATGCTCGGCTCCCAGCGGGTCACCGCTGATCGGGCCGGCAATCAGGTCATCGGCCCCGGGCAGGCGACTGGCGCGGCGCTGCAGGATCGTGGATGGGGCAGCAGGAGTCTGGATTCTGGACCTCACTCGTGAAGGCGCAGCCTGTCGGCACGGCGAAGGGCCGGTCTGAGGCCAGTAAGATACATCTCTACGACGAGTCGGATGGCGCGGGCGCGCGCCGGCGTGGGGGACCACGCCACCGAGCGCTTCCGGCAGCCTTGCCGCGACGTGCCGAGATGCATGCTCCGGACCCTTGTTTAATGTTCCGCCGCCCCTTGCGTCCCTGGATCGGTCGCGCTATTCTTACGGGATGCGACACATGCGCCGCGAGCGCATGGACAAAGTTCGGAGCGTCTCAGGGGCCTGCCGATTTCTTGCAGGCCCTTTTTTCGTCCTGTCGCATCCGCCGTCGGCGGACCCCCTCGTGAGGGACTCACGAGTCTGATGTGTCGGGACGCTGCAGCATGGCACTCGCACAGAGCACCAATTTATATCAGGAGTAGTACCATGCCTAGCAACGGCACAGTGAAGTGGTTCAATGACGCCAAGGGCTTCGGTTTCATCACGCCCGAGGACGGTAGCAAGGATCTGTTCGTGCATCACTCGGCTATCCAGGGCGGCGGCTTCAAGTCGCTGGCCGAAGGTGAGCGAGTGGAGTTCGACACGGTCCAGGGCCCCAAGGGTCCGGCCGCCGAGAACGTCATCAAGCTCGGCCGTTAAAGGCTAGCCGTCGCGGGACTTCCCGCGGCGAGACGAGGGGCCGCCCGGCATATGCCGGGCGGCCCTTCAGTCGTATGTGCCCGGCGTATGTGCCCGGCTCGGCCACTGTGGAGGTATGGGCGCTCCGGGAAGTCGACCGCAGCGACCCGCCTGTAGCAGCGCGGCTCTCCTCCGCGTGGCGCGGGATGTGCGAGTGCGCTGACTGGAGCCCGGCCAGGCTCCACGAGGCTCACCCAGCGCCCGGCGTCCCGTGCCGCCGTCCGCTCCGTCGCCGGCGACATTCACGCCCCGATACCCCGATCGCCGGCCCTGCCTCGGCATTCGTGGTCGTCGAGGAGTACGAGGCCTCGATTGTCGGCAACAACCCACGGACCGAATCAGTACGGAGGTTGACGTGTCCGCTGTTGCCCGACCCGCCGAGGAACAGAGCTTCTCATGGTTCGTGCTCGGCCTGATGGCCGGTGTCACATTCATCGGAATCCTGTCCGAGCTGGCGCCGTCAGGCATCCTGCCGCAGATGACCGAGGGGCTGGGAGTCTCCGAGAGTCAGGTCGGCTTCATGATCGGCGTCTATGCGCTGGCCTCCGCCGTCGCCGCCATCCCGCTCATCAGCGCCACCCTGGCGGTCAACCGCAAGCTGCTGCTGATGGTGCTGCTGATCGGTTTCGCGGTCTCCAACATCGTCGTCGGCATTTCCTCGTCCTATGCGGTCATCATTGCCAGTCGCATCGTCGGCGGTATCTGCGCCGGCGTGATGTGGCCCATGATCGCCGCCTACGGTACGCGATTGGCACCCGAGCACATGCACGGGAAGGCCATCACGGTCATCATGTCCGGCAACACGCTGGGCATCAGCATCGGGCTGCCGGCAATGACGACCATCGGGCTCACGTTCGGCTGGCGGACGGTGTTCGTGGTCATGGGACTGCTCGCCGTGGTGATTGCGGTGCTGTCGTACTTCTACATGCCCTCGGTGGAAGGCGAGAAGCTCAGCAGGAGCAATTCTCCGCTGGCGGTGGTGAAGATGCCGACGATCCTGATCGTCCTGCTGCTGACCTTCCTGTCGGTCGCGGCGCACTACGGCATCTACACCTACATCACCCTGCTGGTCGAGATGATCGGCTTCATCGGCGGCATCGGCATGGCGCTGCTGATCTTCGGAATCGGCTCGGTCATCTCGGTCGTCGTCTCCGCCAGATACATCGACGCCTACCTGCGCCCCCTGATCGTCGTCTCGCTCGCCATCGGCGGCCTGGCAATGGCCATGTTCCTCGCCTTCGGCGGCACCGCAGGCACCTCGCACCTCGCCTTCTTCCTCTGGGGCCTGGCCTTCGGCCCACTGGTGACGATGTACCAGACCGCCGTCAGCAAGCAGGTCGAGGAAGCCAAGGACGTGGCCACTTCGGTGCAGTCCAGCGTCTTCAATCTCTCCATCATGGTCGCCACCTGGGTAGGGGGGCTGCTGCTGGTCGGCTTCCCTGGATCGGCTGGCGTCAGAGCCATCGTCTACATGTCCCTGGCCTGCTTCATCATGGCCACCATCGCGGCCTTCCTGGCCAGGCAGACCCTGCGCTCGTCCTGAACGTCATCGTCCAACCAGACTGAGGAAGGAATCATGAAGAAGTTCATCGGAGCCCGGATCTACCGGCAGCATGAGGCGGACAGCGAGATCCTCGTCGACCGCGGCGTCATCAAGCAGATCGGCAAGGACCTACCCAGCGCCGATGAGGTGATCGACCTCGAGGGACGCCTGGTCGTTCCGCCCTACGTGGATGCCCACCTGCACCTGGATTACGTCTACACCGCTCGCAGCGACGCCGAAGCGAATACGAGCGGCACGCTCTTCGAAGGCATTGCTCGCTGGCACGATGTCAAGAAGACCCAGACGCTGGAGGACGCCAGGGAGCGTGCGCTCAAGGGCATCATGGAAGAGGTTTCCAGGGGTGTCCAGTTCATCCGCACCCACATCGACGTGGATGATCCCAAGCTCACCGGTCTCAAGGCGATGCTGGAGATCCGCGAACAGTTGAAGGACAACGTGACCATCCAGATCGTCGCCTTCCCGCAGGAGGGCATGTACGCCTACAAGGGCGGCG
>CALCHX010000158.1 GCA_937906875.1 uncultured Gemmatimonadota bacterium
CCGCCTCTCCAAGCTCCCCAGGTAGGACTTGAACCTACGACCGTCCGATTAACAGTCGGATGCTCTGACCAACTGAGCTACTGGGGAATGTGCGGCGGAAGCTAGTCGGGCGCTGTGATAGCGTCAAGACGATCGATTCCCAAGAGGCGCTCCAGGAAGAGGCCGACGACGAGCTGGTGGTCCCACTCAGCCTGCGTGCGCCGGCCCGCGTCGGCGGCGGCTGCCCGGATAGCTCCCGGCAGGCCGGGATGCCAGCGGCTCCAGCACCGTTCGCAGCCACCTGCCGGTGTGTGACGCTTCTACCTCCAACAGCTCCTCCGGCCGGCCCATGGCCACCACACGCCCGCCTCCGCTCCCACCCTCCGGCCCCAGGTCGATCACCCAGTCGGCCAGTTTAATGACGTCCAGGTTGTGCTCGATGAGCACCAGGGTATGGCCGTGGGCGACCAGGCGGTCCAGGACGTCGGCGAGCTTCCGGATGTCCTCGAGGTGCAGGCCGGTGGTGGGTTCGTCCAGGATGTAGAGCTTCTTGCCGCTCGTCCGGCCGGCGAGGGACAGTTGCCGGGCGATCTTGAGTCGCTGCGCCTCGCCGCCGGACAGCGTCGTGGCAGGCTGCCCGAGACGGAGGTACCCCAGTCCAACCTGCTGCACGTGCCACAGCGCCTGACCCAGTTTCTCTTCCCTCGGGAACGTCCGGATGGCCTGATCCACTGTCAGTTCCAGGACGTCGGCAATGCTGCGACCATTCACCCTGACCTCGAGCACTTCCGGCTTGAAGCGACGAGCGCCGCAGGCTTCGCAGGGCACGTGCACGTCGGCCATGAATACCATCTCGACCTCCAGATAGCCCGCTCCCTCGCAGGTCTCGCAACGCCCGCCAACGGTGTTGAAGCTGAAGGTCCCGGCGGTGTAGCCGCGTTGGCGGGCGAGTGGGCTGGCGGCGAAGATGCGCCTGATCTCGTCATACGCCTTCACGTAGGTGGCCGGATTGGAGCGCGGCGAGCGACCGATCGGTTCCTGATCGATCAGCACCACGTCATCCAGCGACTCCCAGCCGCTCAGCTCGCCGAATTCGCCAACCGTCTCCCCGAGGTGGAGCCTGGCGGAGTGCTCGCCGTGGAGGCGGGTCTCCAGCGCGCGGTAGAGGACATCGTGAATCAACGTGCTCTTCCCCGATCCGGACACACCGGTCACCACCGTCATCGCGCCCAGTGGGATGCGGACATCGTCGCCGCGCAGGTTGTGCTCGCGGGCGCCGCGAAGGGTGAGCCAGCGCGGACCTGCTGGCCGTCTCTCGGCAGGTACGGGGATGGAGCGCTCACCGGTGAGGTAGGGCCCGGTAAGCGGGCTCTCCGAGACGCGTGACATGGGGCCGGCAAAGACGAGTTCTCCCCCCCGTTCCCCGCTGGCTGGTCCCAGTTCCACCATGTAGTCAGCCTGGCGAATTGCATCCAGGTCGTGCTCCACCACGAGCACCGTGTTGCCGCCGTCACGTAACTGATGCAGCAATCCCAGCAGCCGACCCATGTCGCGAGGGTGGAGGCCGATGGAAGGTTCGTCGAGGACGTACAGGGTGTCGACGAGCCGCGATCCGAGCGAGTTCGCCAGGGCTATCCGCTGCGCCTCGCCGCCGGACAGGGTGCGCGTGGCGCGGTCCAGGGTGAGGTAGGTCAGGCCCACGTCGCGCAGGAAACGCACGCGCGCTGCGGCATCGGCAAGTACATGAGCGGCCACGCTGGCCTCGAATGGCGTCAGTACGAGAGTGCTCATCCATGCCAGCAGCGCGTCGATTGGCAGCGCCGCCACGCTGGCAATCGTCCGGCCGTCGATGAGGACGGCGAGCGCCTCGGGTTGCAGACGCGTGCCGTGGCAGGATGGACACTCGAGGGCGCTCTGGTACTGCCGCAGGAAGACGCGGATGTATTGCTTGTAGCGCTTTTCCTCGAGGCCGCGAAGGAACGGCAGGATACCCGTCCAGCCGCGACCCTTGCCGTGCAGCAGTCGCTCACGTTGCGCCGCTGACAGCTCGGCCCATGGAAGATCCAGGGAAATTCCCTCCCGACCGGCGAGGTCGGCGAGCATGCGTCGCCTGGACTCGTACCGCGGCTTGGTCCACGGGTCGATCGCCCCCTCACGCAGGCTTCGGTCGGGATGGGGAACGATGAGCGACTCGTCGTACTCCAGCACGGCGCCGAAACCGTTGCAGGTGGAGCAGGCGCCGCGCGGGTTGTTGAAGGAGAAGAGCTGGGGAGTGGGCGCCGGGAGGCGGGTACCGTCATCGGGGCACTCGAATCGCTCGGTGAAGTTGAGCCTCGATACTGCCGCACCGTCGAACGGAGAGGGAACGGCCTCGCCGAGCAGCACCGTGCAGTCGCCGTCGCCCTCCCGGAATGCCGTCGCAACGGCGTCGGCAATACGGCCGCGACTATCGGGTGCTACTACCAGGCGATCCACGACGACGAGCACTTCCCCGGCCGCCGTCAGGTCCACTCCCGCCGACTCCAGGTCGTCCAGATGGGCCACCTTGCCGTCCAGCGACAATCGTACGAAGCCCTGTGCCCGGAGATTCTCGGCGACCACCACCGAGCGCACCTTCGACGACATGCGCAGTGGGAACGCGACCATGAAACGCGTACCGGCTGGCAGGTCGAGGACTCGCGCGGTCACCGATTCCACCGTGTCGGGACTCAGTTCACGTCCGCAGATGGGACAGAACGTACGTCCGATTCGAGCCCAGAGCAGCCGCAGGTAGTCGTAGATCTCGGTTGCCGTGCCGACGGTTGAGCGGGCCGTCCTGGTGGGATTCTTCTGCTCTATCGCGACTGCTGGCGAGAGCCCCTCTATGAGGTCCACATCGGGCTTCTCCATCCGCTCCAGAAACTGCCTGGCGTAGGCGGACAGCGATTCGACGTAGCGCCGTTGCCCTTCGGCGTAGATGGTATCGAAGGCGAGCGAGGACTTTCCGGAGCCCGACGGACCAGTGATCACGGTGAAGGTCCGACGGGGAATGCTCACGTCGAAGCCCTTCAGGTTGTGCTGCCGCGCGCCGCGGACGATGATGGCGTCTTTCACCTGTAGGAATCTAAGACGCGGCACCCGTCCGGGGGCCCGTGCCGATCAGTTGTCAGCGTTCTGCGCCCGGCGACGCAGGTAGCGCACTGTGAAGCGCACGCCGAGCAGCACGATGATCGCCCCGAGCGTGGCGAGGAGCACTGAACGCATTCCGAGCGGGCCGCCCGGCGACTCGGCAATTCCAAGAGCAGAGCCGAGAAGACCGCCGACGAATGCGCCGGCGGTCCCCAGTAACGTTGTGACTATGCACCCAGGAAGGTCGCGTCCTGGCACCAGGAACTTGGCCAACGATCCTGCCACCAGCCCCAGGACGATCCAGGATAGCCACGGTGCCAATCAATGTCTCCCGATGCTGCCGACGTGCGAGGCCGTCTCAGACGGTACTGGAACGGGTCGTCATCCGGTATATCCACAGCAGGAGCAGGGCACCGATGATGGCCAGGAGAATGCTCCAGACGGAGAAACCAGTGAGGCCCGTGCCGGTGATGAGACTTCCCAGGAATCCTCCCAGGAACGCGCCTATGATACCAATGAGCATCGTTACTATGATGCCGCCCGGGTCCTTGCCCGGCATGATGGCCTTGGCGATGGCGCCGGCTATGAGCCCCAGCACGATCCAAGTGATCACTCCCATGATTTCCTCCTAGAGTCGCGGTTCGGCGTTACTTAGATTTCATGCAGTGCAACCGTCATACCACGTCAGCCCGGAGTGGAAGCCTGTCACCCGTCAAGCCTGCCTGATTCACCGCCGACGCCCGGTTGGCCATCCTTCGGACTCTCGCCGGAGGGGAAACCTCGCGTTGGATCGAGCTGTGGTTGCCGGCCAGGTCAATGGCTCGCTTGCCCTCCGTGGGTCGGCATCCGGCGGGCTGGCATGACGGCTCCCGGGCCGCTTGCCCCGCCCATGGACGGGGAATAGTTTGTGCTGGCGCCAGTGACAGGGCCAGCAGTTCCGACACGTGGTGCATCCTCACACTTCGCGCGAGCGTCTCGCTATCCTCCGTCAGTCCAGAGGACGACGCCAGGCCGGCGACGCTGCCGGGGCATCTCACCAGGATCGCTAGTGCAACTCTCGGTTGGTGCTCGCACGGATGTCGGCATGATCCGTTCGGGAAATGAGGACAACTTCTTTGCCGACATCAGCGGTCATCGCGGGTTGTTCGTGGTGGCCGATGGAATGGGGGGACATGCCGCGGGTGAGGTGGCCAGTGAGATGGCCGTGCACATCCTCACTCGCGAGCTGCTTCAGTCTGCGTTCGAGGAAGCGCGAGCCAACGAGTGCGTCGCTGAAGCCCTCCGGCACGCCAACGCGGCGATCTATCAGCGCACCACCGACGAGGTCGAGAAGCAGGGGATGGGGACCACCGCGTCTGTCCTCCTGATGCTCGGAACCCGTTACGTGATCGGCCAGGTTGGCGATTCCCGTATCTACTTGCTGCGCGACGGCCGGCTACGGCAGGTGACCAAGGACCATTCCTACGTTCAGGAACAGGTTGATGCCGGCCGGCTGACCGAGGAGCAGGCGCGCTACCACCCGTATAGCAATGTCATCACTCGCTGTGTGGGGGCGAGCGCGGCTGTGGAGCCTGACGTGTATGAGGGCGAGGTTCAGGCCGGAGACGTCTTCCTGGTTGCCAGCGACGGCCTGACCGGCATGGTTGACGATCGTCGGCTGCAGCAGCTGCTTCTTTCCCGATCCAGCCCGTCGCGCGTGGTGGACGTACTTATCGCTGAGGCGAATGCCAGGGGTGGCCTGGACAACATCACGGCCGTGGTGGTCCAGGTCAACTCGGTCGACGATGATTGCGATCCCGGCGATGGGAGGGCGTGTTGAGCGGCGACGGAGAGGACCTTCCCACGGTCGGCCAACTCGCCGACCTCTACCTGGGCAACCTCCTGTACTCGCTGGAGTCGACCGCGCTCAGCCTGGACGAGCAGGGCAGGGAGCCTGATGCCGCATTCTATCGCGGTATCGCGCGCAAGCTGGCCGAGGCTCATGGACGCGCCTCCCGCAGCGCCCGTCGGTCACCAGGCGAGGGCTGAGCGGCATCAGCGCAGCAACGGGCCTCCGCTGGTCACTGCCGCACGCACGTCGGCGGCGGGGAGGGTGAGAAGAGCCAGCAGCCGGTCGGTAGGCAGTTCCATGCGGCGCGCGGTGAAGACGCGGAGCCAGCGGGCCGTGCGATACAACTCTTCGGACAGTCGGGGCAGGTTCATCGCCGCCGGCCAACCTGCCGATGTCAGCCGCCTCACCCCGCCGGAACGACCCAGTACGGGCAGGTCGAGGCCGAGCATCTGCGTTTTTGCCGGGAAGTCGAGAATGAGCTCCCCTGCGGCCATCCCCAGCTCGGATGCCAGTGCATCCTCCACCGAGACCGCCAGTTCCCGATCATCGGCGATCCACTCCGCGGCACCTTCGGTGAGTTCGGCCGCGGGGCACTCGAGGGCCCGCTTGTAGAGCCGCCGCTCCCGCAGTGCCCGGAGCAGGGGCGGAGCGACCGGCATTTCCAGCTCATGCAGCAACCCTTCATCGGTGTAGGCGGCGAGAGCAGACGGGTCAACCCGCTCGCCGCGTAGCGCGTCGTCCACCAACCGTTTGTACATGGCCGTCGCGGAACGCACGGCGTGGTGCCAGTACACGTTGCGGTACATCTGGTACTTGGCAAAGAGCAACGATTCCAGCGCCGCCAACCCCTTCTCCCGCACACCGATGCAGGGACGGCCACTGTCCGGGTCATCCACCAGGACCAGGGAATGGAGAAGCCGATCGACGTCCACCTCGCCGTAGGGTACGCCGCACATCAGCGCATCGCGCTTCAGGTACTCGATCTTGTCGAGGTCCAGCGACCCTGAGATCAGGCCCTGAAGCGGGCTGTCGCTGGTGCCGCAGATGAGCTCCAGCACCCGCGTGGGAGCGTCGGCTCCCAACCCCTGCTGCAGGATGTGAGCGACGTCCCCGGTAGTGATGAGTGGGCGGGCGACAGTCTCGTGGTGGGGCGCGCCTATCTCCTCCAGCGCGTGCGAGAATGGGTAGTGCCCAACATCGTGGAGCAATGCTGCCGAGCGGACGATGGGCAACTCATCCTCATCGATGCCAGCCAGCGCGTCGCTCTCCTGAAGCAGGGAGAGCGTGTGGCGGGCGAGATGGTACGCGCCCAGGGCATGTTCGAACCTGGAGTGTGTGGCGCCCGGGTACACGAGGTACGTCAGACCCAGTTGGCGCACATAGCGCAGTCGCTGGAAGACAGGAGTATCCACCAGTCGCAGCGACAGTGCATCGACGCGGATGTTGTTCCAGAGAGTGTCGCGGATTATCTCGAAATGGGCTGGCATGTCGGCTAATTCTATCGCGATCCGCGGTCACCACCATCTGCCGTCGCCAGCGGCGTCCCGGCCGCGATCAGGCCGGGACCGACGATGGGCCGCCGTGCTCGCGCACGCCGGCCCATTCGCGGACGTTCATGCAATGTGGTGTGGAAGGGGGCAGCCAGGACATCGCCGGATACCCCCGATCCAGCATCACCCGTGCACACCCGGCTCAGCCGCGCGGACCGGCCTCGTGAATCTGGCTGGAGACACGATCGGCGAAGCGCTCGAAGTTCGTCCGGAACATTCCGGCGAGCTTCCTCGCCTGCTCGTCGTAGGCGGCTGGGTCGGCCCACGTTTCACGGGCGTGCAGAACCTCGGTCGGTACACCGGGCACCGTTTCCGGAACCGCCAGGCCAAAGATCGGATCGGTCTGGGTCGCCACGTCGTCGAGTTGTCCACCCAGCGCGGCCCGGACCATCGCACGGGTGTAGGAAAGCTTCATGCGCTTGCCGACACCGTATGCACCGCCGCTCCATCCGGTGTTCACAAGCCATACCCGCGAACCATGCTCGCGCAGCAGCTCGCCCAGCATCTCGGCGTACTTCGTCGCATGCCAGACGAGGAAGACGTCGCCGAAGCAGGCGCTGAACGTTGCCTGTGGTTCGGTCACTCCGCGCTCGGTCCCGGCGACCTTGGCGGTGTAGCCGCTCAGGAAGTAGTACATGGCCTGCTCAGGAGTGAGGCGCGAGATGGGTGGCAGCACTCCGAACGCATCGGCGGTAAGGAAGATCACGTTCTTCGGATGCCCACCCAGTCCGTCGGGCGCGTGGTTCTGGATGTACTCGATCGGGTATGAAGCGCGGGTATTCTCCGTTATGCTCTGGTCATTGAAGGAGACCTGGCGGGTGTGCTCGTCGAGGACGACATTCTCGAGAATGGTCCCGAACATCTGGGTGGTCTGATAGATGTCCGGCTCGGTTTCCGGCGTCAGGCCGATCACCTTGGCGTAGCAACCGCCCTCGAAGTTGAAGACGCCGTTCTCCGACCAGCCATGCTCATCATCGCCTATGAGCGCACGGTCCGGGTCGGCCGAGAGCGTGGTCTTGCCGGTCCCCGAGAGCCCGAAGAAGAGGGCCGTCTTTCCGTCGCTGCCGATATTGGCCGAGCAGTGCATGGAGAGGACGCCTTCCTTCGGCATCATGTAGTTCATGACCGTGAACATCGCCTTCTTGAGCTCACCGGCGTACCGGGTACCGCCGATCAGGATCATCCGCCGCGCAAGGTTCAGCACGATGAACGTGCCGGTGCGGGTGCCATGGCGCGCCGGATCGGCCTGCATCTCCGGTGCGTGCAGGACGGTGAAGTTGGGGGCGAACGAATCCAGCGTCTGGGGCGCCGGCCTTATGAACATGTTGCGGACGAAGTTCGCCTGCCACGCGTTCGGCGTCACGTAGCGCACGGCGAGCCGGTGCTTCTCGTCGGCGCCGCAGAAGAGGTCCTCGATGAAGAGTTCGGGCTGCCCGTCCAGGTATTTCCTGACGTCGGCCACGAGTGTGTCGAAGTGCTCCTCGGACATGGGCTGGTTGATCTTCCCCCAATCCACATCGGCTTCAGAACCGGGCTCCCGGACGACGAACTTGTCCTTGGGAGAGCGCCCCGTATGTGGTGCGGTCACGGCAACGAATGGTCCCATCAAGGCGAACCGACCCTCGCCGCGTCGCGCCGCGGCTTCCATGAGCTCAGGCGTGATGAGGTTCCAATGAACCGTGCCGGTGGGTGCCAGTCCCTGCTCGTCGAGTGTCTGCCGGCCCTGTCGCGCCGAAGCCTGAGCGCTCGCGGCCGGCTGCGTCTGAGTAGCCATCATGTCCCATCCCCGTGAAAGTTGAAGGCCGCCGCTCACGCGCCCACAGGCGCGTCGTCCGGAAGCTGTGATCGATGCTGAGCGTCCACGACCGCCACGGCGATCATGTTCACTATCTCCTCCACGCTCGCTCCCTGCTGCAACACGTGCACCGGCCGACGCATCCCGACCAGGATCGGTCCGATCGCGGTGGCCCCGCCCAGCTTGTGCAACAACTTGTAAGCTATGTTTCCAGCGCTCAAGTTGGGAAAGATGAGGACGTTTGCCGGGCCCGTGAGGTTGCTGAACGGATAGATGCTCTGCAGCGCCGCGGCGTCCATCGCTATGTCGGCCTGGATCTCGCCGTCCACCTCGAGTCCCGGTTCACGCTCGCGCAGGATGGCGACCGCTCGTGCCACCTTCTTCGGCTCCGCGTGGCGCACCGACCCGAAGTTGGAGAACGACAGCATGGCGACCCTGGGCGTGAGTCCCAGGGTCCGCACCAGCCAGCTCGTCGAGGCAGCGATCTGCGCCAATTCCTCGGCGGTCGGGTCGATGTTCACCGTCGTATCGCCGCAGAAGACCACATGTTTCTCGAAGACCAGCATGTAGACGCCACTGACTATGCCCACCCTGGGGTGCGCGCCGATGACCTCGAGAGCCGGCCGCAGTGTCTCCGGATAGTGCAGGCTCACACCGGAAACGAGAGCGTCCGCGTCACCGCAGCTCACCATCTGGGCGCCGAAATAGATGGGGTTGGCGAGTCGCTGACGGGCGCCGGCCAGGTTCAGGCCACGGCGTCGACGGTGCTCCCAGAGCAGCTCGGCATAGCGGTCGCGGTCGCCTGACGTGGCCGGGTCCACGACCTCGATCTCGGCAATGGAGATCCGGCTACGGGTCGCGATCTCCCGGATGGTATCCGGATTCCCGATCAGGATGGGAAAGGCGATTCCCTCATCCCGTATGATCTGCGCCGCCCTGATGATCGTCGGATTTTCCCCTTCCGGGAATACGACACGTTTGGGGCTGCCCTTCGCACGGTTCATGATGCCGCGCATGACGCCGCGAGCCTTGCCCATCCTCTCTTCCAGTTGCTCCCGATACTCGTCCGGTTCCACTGCCTGGCGCGATACACCGGAAGCCACCGCGGCCCATGCCACCGCCGGCGCCACCCAGAGAAGGACGCGGGGGTCGAAGGGGAAGGGAATCAGGTATTCAGGCCCGAAGTGTACCGAGCGAAGCCCGTAGAGCGCCGCGACGCTGTCCGGCACGCTCTCCCGGGCAAGCGCGGCGAGAGCACGCGTGGCGGCCATCTTCATCTCCTCGTTGATCTCGGTCGCCCGCACGTCCAGTGCGCCGCGAAAGAGAAACGGGAAGCCGAGCACGTTGTTGACCTGATTGGGATAGTCGCTCCGCCCGGTGGCGATGATCGCGTCGGGGCGCGCCGCGCGCACCTCATCCGGCATGATCTCGGGAACCGGATTGGCCAGCGCGAAGACGATCGGCTTGTCGGCCATGGTGAGGAGCATCTCCGACGTTACCGCACCGCCCACCGAGAGGCCGACGAAGACGTCGGCGCCGGCCAGCGCCTCGGCCAGCGTGCGACGGTCGGTCTGGACGGCGAAGCGTGCCTTGTAACGATCCATGTCATCTGCACGACCGGAATGGATGACGCCCTGCCGATCGCACATCAGGATCTGCTCTCGCTGAACCCCCAGTCGCACATAGTGCTCGGCAGTGGCCATGGCAGCCGCCCCGGCGCCCGAGAAGACCACACGAACATCCTCGATCCTCTTGTCCACCAGGTCCAGCGCGTTCAGGAGTGCGGCGCCGGAAATGATGGCCGTGCCGTGCTGGTCGTCGTGGAAGACCGGGATGCTCAGGGTCTGTCGCAGCCGCTCCTCGATGTAGAAGCAGTCGGGAGCGCGTATGTCCTCCAGGTTTATGCCGCCCACGGTGGGCTCCAGCAGCTCACAGAACCGGATGACGTCGTCAGGATCCTCGGACCCGACCTCGAGATCGAACACGTCGAGGTCGGCGAACTGCTTGAAGAGATTGGCCTTCCCTTCCATCACCGGCTTCCCGGCCAGGGCGCCTATGTTGCCTAGCCCGAGCACCGCGGTGCCGTTGCTGACGACGGCGACAAGGTTGCCCTTGGCGGTGTAGCGGTAAGCGTCCTCGGGGTTCTCCTGGATCGCCAGGCAGGGCTCAGCGACGCCTGGCGAGTACGCCAGCGAGAGGTCGCGCTGGTTGTTGAGCGGCTTGGTCGCGATGACGGCGATCTTGCCTGGTCGCCCTGATTCGTGGTATTCGAGTGCGTCCGCGCGTTTCATATACTCCTGAACACGGCGACGCCGGTGTCCGCGCCGTTTCCTCAGCCTCATGCAAGTAGAGGCGACGGCCGACATCCGGCTTGGTGAAAGCCCGGTTCCGCACGGCTGAGGCGAGCGGTGGGCGTTACTTCCTATCCTTGAAGGTTAGCGGAACAGGCACCCCCCGGTCAACGCGCCGGGCGGGCCGGCACTCCAGCCCTCGCTCCTGGCGCGCCCTTGCAAGCAGTGGTTCAGAGCTTCAGCGATGCCGGCCGATGCAGCACGTAGCGGAGTGTGGCCGCGTCTCGCCGGGACGGAGCGAGCGAGGTCGGCGCGGCGTACATGAGATCTGCCGCGTCCGGGCTGTGCCCACCAATCCCGAAGGCGTGCCCGAGTTCGTGGGCGACAATGGCATCCAGGGCTGGCTGGCGGGAAAGCATGGCGTGGTCGATCACGATCGCAATCTTGACCCGGCCCGGCACGCCGGCCTGAGTCAGGGGAAGCGTGCGCGCCGTGTCGCCTGCCGCACAGAGGACCGTTCGCCCGGTGGAAGTTGCGATCGAGGAGGTGCAGACGTCCCACGCCACCAGCGGCGGTGCGTCGGTGTACTGCACCACCACGTCCGCCTCAGCGGCGCTGTCGACCAGGCGAGGTCGCAATTCCCCGTAGCGCCAGGTGGCAGTCCAACCTGCCAGTCCGCGCTCCACGCTGGCTCGCAGGTCCATCCGGGGCGCGGAGCCCTGACTCGTCGCGCCCTGCCCGGTGGTGTCGACATGGATCGCTACCGCGGCGCCGAGCGTCCAGCGATAGAGCCGGCCGTCGGTGAGTCTGGTCGGGTCATACGCCGGGTTCTCACCTGGCGCTGTGGGCGTCTCGCACGCGCTGGTCATCGCGAGGGCTGACAACAGCGCCACCAACAACCCCGGCGACGACACGGCGCGTTTGCGAAGATCAGAACGCATGCGTCACACCTGCCACGAGCCGGGCGACCCCGCCTGCCCGGCCAACCGACGGACGCAGGCGGTAACCCTGCCCCGTGACCGCCAGACCCCAGGCCGACGAGGACGGCCACAGCGTCAGGGTGGCTTCGGCCGCCGGTGAGACGACGGACTCTTCCAGCGGAGCGATCGACCGGCTGGCTCGCAACCAGACAAGCCCGCCGCCAGCAGTCAGGCTCGCCAGGCCGCCGGGCAAGGGCAGGGAGGCGGTGGCAAGCAGGTCGCCCTGCCACATCCGCCCGCCGGACCAGCGCTCCGGCCCATCGCGGAGTCTGAGCGAACCGCTGGCCAGGCGGGCGAGTATTCCCCCGTTCAGAGCTCCTGCCCGCCAGAGGTCCGGGGAGAATTGTGCGGACAAGGTTGCGGCCGGCGAGACCCGGACGGTGGTGCCGTTCCCGTCCACCATGAGCGGGCTCGTCAGGCCGACACCTGCCATCAGCGTGACGTTCGAGGTGCGAGTATGCTGCCCCGAGAGGACCATCGGGACCATTCCGAAGGCGATCGTCAGGACGGCGCTGATCACGCGCCGACGGAGTGGCATGGTGGACGCACCCGGCGTCGCCACTACCTCCGACAGTACATCACGTCGCAACGACCGGTCAGCCGACAGGTGCGTCACCGCCAGCACTGGCGTAGCTGCGCAGGAGTGCGAGCATTCGCCGGTCGGTAACCTCCGGCTCCAGCTTGGGTGTCTCGATCACCCGCGCGACCGTCGCCAGCCGGGGGTCGGTCATGATCCGCTGGAATGGAAGTGCTCCCAGGGAGCCCTCGCCGATCAATTCGTGCCGATCCTTGCGCGAGGCGAAGGGAGTCTTGCTGTCATTCAGGTGCAGCATCCTCAGCCGGTTCAACCCGATCACGTCGTCGAAGCGACTGATCACGCCATCGTAGTCACTCACCAGGTCGTATCCGGCGGAGTAGACATGGCAGCTATCCAGGCAGACACCCACCCGATCGCGAAGATGCGACGGCACGCGCCCGATCAAATCGGCGAGTTCCTCGAATGTCGCGCCCAGTACGGTACCCTGGCCGGCGGTCGTCTCGAGCAGGAGCATGGTCGTCGGCCGCGTGTGTTCGAGCGCCTCGACGATGCCATCGGCGTTGCGGGCGATGCCGCTGGCCCGATCGTCCATGTAGTTGCCCGGGTGTGACACGAGGTAGTCGAGCCCGAGCGCGCTGCTCCGGCGCAGCTCCGCCTCGAAACTCGCGATGGAGCGAGCACGAAGTGTGGGGTCAGGAGAGGCCAGGTTGATGAGATAGCTGTCGTGCGCGCAGGTGACCCTCGCGCCACTTGCGATCACCGCCGTCCGGAACGACTCGATCTCCTCAGTCTCACACTCACGCTCGGCCCATCTGTTGGCCTGCTTTGTGAAAAGCTGGAAGGCGTCGGCGCCGATCAATGTCGCGCGAGGAGGGGCGTTCGCCGTACCGCCGGCACTCGACAGATGCGCGCCCAGCGGCGGCTCCCGTGTTGGCGACGCGGACGTCTTCATCGATCCGGCGGCGACGGTTCCGGTGTTCATCGTCTGTTGCCCTTGAGCCATTCCAGTGGGTCCACCGCCGCCCCGCGATCCCGGCGGATCTCGAAGTGGAGGTGTGCGGGAAGGTCGGGGTCGGCCGAGCCCACCACGCCCACCGTCTGACCCTTGCGAATCTTCGCGCCCACGGCGACTTCCGCCCGGGCGAGCGAACCGTACACGGAGTAGTCACCGCCGCCATGCTGGATGATGACCGTCAATCCGTAGGTGCCGATCGCCTCCGCCAGCACGACCTCGCCATCGGATATGGCCACCACTCGCGTACCCGATGGAGCGGCGATTCCGATGCCATTCCATCGCGTGGTGGTGTTGTTCGGATTCACCACGCGGCCAAAGCGGTAGATTATGTCGCCCTCCACCGGCCAGTCCAGCTTCCCGATGTCGCTCGTACGGATGGTGCTTCGCGCGGCAGCGGCGGCGGCCGCCGGGGCATCCGTCCGGCTCGCCGCCAGCCGCCTGGCTTCCTCGAGTGCGGAGATCACGTCGCGAACCCTCGCCTCGTCGCGTGCTATCTGCGTCAGGCGCTGCTGGGTCTGCGTCGCCGTCCGACGTGTCTGGGCCAGGGTGCGCGTCCGGGCCTGCTCCAGCGATCGCAGGCGCATCTCCTCCTGGGCCTTGTCGGATCGGTTGGTGGCCACCTCATGCTGCAGTTGGACCAGCAACAGGCGCTGCTTCTCGATCCGGTCCCTGAGGACGACAACCTGCTCCATCAGGTGTCGATCGTGCCGGGCGAGCAGGTGCAGGTACTTGTAGCGAGCCAGCAGTTCTCCGAACGATTGGGCGGAGAGTAGCGCTTCGACGTCGAACATCGCACCGCGCTTGTAGATGTCGCGCACGCGACGGCGCAGCGTGCTCCGCTTCTCCTGCAACTGCAGCTCGGCGTCGGCGACGCGGGTCGTGGCCGAGTCGACCTCGGCGTTGAGCGCGAGAAGTTGCTCGTCGAGAGAGGCCACCAGTCGCGCCGTGGCCGCTGCCTGATTCTCCAGGTTGCGCACCTCGGCGGAGAGATCGCGTACGCTTCCCTGAAGGTCGCGCATCTTGCGCTGGAGTTCCTCGCGTTCACGACGGATGCGGTCCAGCTCATCTCGCTGTTGGCGGAGCCGGGCCTCCGGAGTATTCTGGGCAGCGAGCGGAGGTGCGATGGCGGCGAGGACGAGTCCTCCGCTCACGGGGAGCAGGCAGGCGAGCAGCAGGCGGCGGGCGCAGAGACGCAGCCGTGACCCCCTGACGCGTCCACGATGCGCGTTCATATGCGCCGCAGGTGACGCCCCACCGAGACCGAGCTGGCCATCAGTCCGAGCAGCGCACCCGCGAGCAGTCCGAGGAGCGCCGTGCGGCTGTCGAAGAAGGCTGTCGGGATGACATAGCGGGTGATGGCGAGATGGGCGAACCAGGTGAGGACCAGGGCGAGCGTGCCGCCGAGCAATCCCTTGACCAACCCATCGAGCAGGAAGGGGCGGCGGATGTACCCGTCGGTGGCGCCGACCAGGCGCATGATGGCGATCTCCGGCGCCCGCGCCAGAACCGTCATGCGGATGGAAGCCCCGATGATGATGACCGCAACGGCGGCAAAGGTGAGCCCGAGCACCAGGCCGGCGGCAGCGGCCACGTTGCGCAGGTCGTACAGCTTCTCCAGCCAGTCGCGGCCGTAGCGCACGTCCTCGACGGCCGGAATGGCGCGTATGCGGGTCACCACCAGGGCCACCGTGTTCGGGTCACGGAAGCCTGGCTTGAGGCGGATCTCCAGTGACGCCGGGAGGAAACCGCTCTCGAAGACGTCGCTGAACTCGCCGAGTTCCTGGCGAGCCTTTTCCAGCGCCTGGTCAGGACTCAGGTAGTCCACCTGAGCCACTTCCGGATAGGCGCTGACCGCCGCCATGGCCGCCACGCGTTCGTCGTCCGTCGCACCATCCAGCAGGAAGGCTCGAACTTCCACGCGCTCCTCCACCTGCGCGAGGGCGCGCTGGATGTTCAGCGCCACGAGCCCGAACAGTCCCACCGCGAAGAGGGCGAAGGCGATCGTCACGACGCTCAGCAGGCTGAGGAGTGGCGCACGTCTCAGGCCGATGAACAGCTCGCGAGTGGCGGACATCAGCTGTTCTCCACCAGCGGCAGCGACTCGCCATCGCCCGCCGAATCGTGAATGACGCGTCCATCCGCCAGCTCTATGGTGCGGAAGTCGGCGCGGCGAATCAACTCCAGGTCATGGGTGGCCATGAGCACCGCCGTACCCCTCGCGTTGATCTCGGCGAGAAGCTCGAAGACGCCCCGGCTGGCGCGGTCGTCGAGGTTTCCGGTCGGTTCGTCGGCCACGAGCACGAACGGGTCGTTGACGATGGCGCGGGCAATCGCCACTCGCTGGCGTTCGCCACCGGAGAGCTCTCCCGGCATGCTGGTGCCCTTGGTGGAGAGCCCCACCTGATGGAGCGCACGGGCTACCCGGTCGCGGATCTTCGACCTGGGGGTGCCGATGACCTCGAGGGCGAAGGCGATGTTGGCCTCCGCGGTGCGATCCTCCAGCAATCGGAAGTCCTGGAAGACGATACCGAGCTTGCGTCGGAGCTTTGCCACGTCGCGCCGGGAAACTTCAATGGAGCGGTATCCACCCACGCGCACCTCTCCCGCGGTGGGTCGCTCGTCCATGTACACGTGGCGGAGGAGGGTACTCTTGCCGGCGCCGCTGGCACCGCTGAAGAAGACGAACTCACCCTTGGCTATGAAAAGTGAGACATCCATGAGCGCGGTAGTGCCGCGGCCATAACTCTTTGTGACATTGGTGAAGCGGATCATGCGACTCGCGAGATGCAGTGACGTGCCGGGGCTGCGAGGCGCCGGGTCAGTCCAGCGCTCGCTCGAAGTCGGCGATGAGGTCTTCCACGTTCTCCAGGCCGACGCTGACGCGCAGGAAACCATCGGGAATGCCGATGGCCGCCCGCTCCTCGCTCGACATGTGGGCGTGGGAGCTGTAACGCGGCTCGCTGAACAGCGAGTCGACTCCTCCCAGGCTGGCCGCATGCTTGACGAGCGTCAACCGTCTCACGAAACGATCGGTGGCCTCCGCGCCACCGGTCAGCTCGATCGCCATCATGCCACCAAAGCCGTCCAGCGTCTCCTTCGCCACGGCATGATCAGGATGGCCCGGAAGCCCAGGATAATGTACCCGCGCGAACGCGCTGTGCTCCGCACACCACTCGGCAAGCCGCAGCGCGTTGGCGTTCTGGCGCTCCACCCGTACGGCGAGAGTCTTCATTCCGCGCTCCAGCAGCCAGCAGGCAAACGGATCGGCCGCCTGGCCCCAGAGGATCATCTTCTGGCGTACCTCGTCGATGTACGAGGCTGTCCCCATCACCGCGCCGCCCAGGATGTCGTGGTGGCCGTTGAGATACTTGGTGGCGGACTGGATAACCACGTCAGCGCCGTGCTCCAGCGGCCTGAAGTTGATCGGGCTGGCAAAGGTGGAGTCCACCACCAGCGCGATCCCCTGTTCGGAGCTGATCTGCGATACCGTGCGCAGGTCCAGCACCCGACAGGTCGGGTTCACCGGTGTCTCCACGAAGATGGCCCGGGTGCGCGTACGGATGTTCCGCCTCCAGGCGCGCATGTCCATCGGGTCCACCAGCGTGACCTCGATTCCCAGCCCGGCAAACTCCTCCGTGAGCAGGCGGCGCGTGCCGCCATAGATCCAGGAGCTGCTCAGGATATGATCACCGGGCCGCAGGAGGGCCAGCAGGCCGCACGCGGTGGCGCCCATCCCGCTGCTCAGTATCAGCGCGTCTTCCGATCCCTCGAGCATCGCCAACCGACGCTGCACCAGTTCCAGGTTTGGCGTGTTGCCGTAGCGACCGTACTTGAGGCCCTCCTCCTGGCCAATCTGCTGGACGTAGTTGACCGACTGGAAGAGGGGCGGCACGATGGGCGAACCGGGTGCTCCGGCGCCCTCATCGGCGCCGCCGTGAAGGGCCAGGGTGGAGAGGCCAGCAGTCCGGGGAATGGGTGGCATGAGGGTGGTTGGACAGACGTGACGAGGCGTCGGCCTCAGGCTGTATGATCTTCAGGCATTGCGGCCTGGAGCAGGAGGACGATCGAGATCCGGTTTCGCGAGGCGAATTATCTCGCTCACGGCGATGCCGGCTATGTCGCGTACGACGACACCGCCGCGGGGCAGGCTGTCGTCAATCTCGAGCTCGGCCAGTTCCTGCCGGCGGGGACCTCGAACCCAGACGAGCTCTCCATCGTTGAGCAGGCGGGTGCGCGCCTCGTTGGCGTTCAACCTGACCAGCGGGCCTCGCTCCGGATCGCCGGAGCGGGTGGACACGAAGCCGATCACCTGCAATGGAGGATTGTAGACCGTCACTGGATCCCCCGCGCGACGAGGGCGCTGCTGATGGCGATGTAACTGTCATCCAGCTTGATGGCCAGGCGACGCGCGCAGAGCGCATCGAGCGCCGAGAGGGTTTCCTGCAGGGTAGTGCCGATGGCCGCGGCGAGTGCGGCTGCGCTGTGCCGCCCCACCCGATCGAGCGACTCCCAGGTTGTCCGTTCCCGCTCGCCCAGTTCACCGACGACATGCACGCTTCCGTCCTCGGTCTGGATGAGAAGGACCAGGCCGCGGCGCTCGAGTACCGCCTCGATCGCTTCCAGATGTTCGTCTCGCACGCCGCGGAAGAGGAAGAAGCCAACTGGTGCGCCGGCGTCGGAGATACTGTGCAACAGCAGTTTCGCCACGACCTCGTCGGCGCACGAGAAATCGAGCAGCCCGACGTGCGAGAAGTCGATGACCGTGAGCGTTCGGTCGTGGATCTGCTCGAGTTGCTGCTCGATCTCCTGGCGCACGGCGGCGCCGGTGGGTCGCGTTACGAGGTCGCTATAGAGATGGCAGACACTACGCCGGAGCGCCCCGCCGACATCGATGTGATGATGAATCATCGGGCGCCCGCCGAGATTCGTTCGGGAATGGTTATCTGCATCTGGGCACCTGGAAAAGCTGAGAGCCCCTCGGCGAGGGGCACATCGTCGTCCCAGGGCGGGACGATGGATATGCGCGCGGTACCACTGCGAATGGACAGCTTGCCGTCCCACTTGCCAATGAATCGACGGACTCCCGCCAGCCCCTGCCCGCGGCCTGGATCACGGAATCGACTGACGCCCCTGATCACCGCCTCTTCGAGCGCCATCGCATCGTCCCAGCGGGCAGTGCGCGGCCGGCCATGGGCCGACTCCAGCGACCTCCGGAAGCCGATCCCGGCGTCGCAGACGGCGATCACGACCACGCGGCGACCCAGTCGCTTCTGCCACCTGTAGGTCTGGACGGCAACCCACCCGCCACGTCCGGCATGCTCGACAATATTCTGACAGGCCTCGGAAAGCGTCATCGCGAATCGCATCGTGCTCTGCGGATCCAGACTCAGCTCACGCACGAGGATCTGCTGCGCACGCTCCTGGATCCGTCCCACCACCTCGTGCACGTCCTCACTCCGCGCCACCGGGGTTATCTCCAGGAGGACGCTGGATTCTCCCCCGGATGGCCGATCACGCGGTACATGCCCATGGAGATCGTAGATGGACTCGGCATGCCGGTAGAATCCTGCCCTCGCCCAGTAGGAGGCCGTATCCTCGGCGTCCGGGCCGGCCAGTGCCGGGCGCGTCATGCGTGTCTGTCCCAGCGTGAGCAGGGCGGTGAGTCCGTAAGGCGACGCCCAGCGGGCGTGCCGGGCGTCCACCAACACCCGCGCATCGGCCGGCAGTGGGGCGAGTTGCTCGAGAACCAGCTCGAAGGTCTGGTCGTCGAGAGATGGTGGAACGGAGATGACGGTTGTCACGGACTGGAGAGCCCTCCCCGCAGGTGAGTGGCGAGCCCGGTGGCGCCCCGGTGCTCCACGTTGCGCGCCGCGGCTCGATGAGCCGCCTGCATCGCGACGGCTAAGTTATCACCCGCCAGCAGTCGAGAGTAATAGGTTGCGCCCCAGACGTCACCGCAGCCGGTGGGATCACCGCCCTCTCCGACCCTTGCGAGCTCAGCCGGAACGAGCGCCGTTCGCACCGGGCCGGTGGCCAGCGAGGACGAGGCGGGCCGGGCGGGCCCGGCACTGGCGCCGCCCCGCCGACGCTCCAGATCCAGGACGTCAAATCCGGGTGCGGCAAAATAGACGGCGCCCCGCGCGCCCAGCGTCACCGTCAGGCATTCCACGCCGGCGCCGAGCGCTGTCGCCGCGAGGGCCATCGGGTCGGGAGCCATCAGCCGCATCTCGTCCTCGTTCACCTGCAGCAGGTCGAAGCAGCTACACCACGCACTCACATCGGGAAGCTGGCGCGGAGTACGAAGACCATCCTGCTGGACCGCCAGGAGCAACGAATGCAGATCGCAGTAGATCGGTCCGGTGAAGTGCTGTCGCAGCAGTTGAGCCGTCTCCAGGTCCAGTTCGAAGCCACTTATGAGGTTCACGTAGAGGGCGTCGATGTCCCTGAGCAGCGGTTGCAATCCGCTCCAGCTCCAACCGGGTATGCCACCCGTGAGCACCTCACTGCGTCGCTCATCGCTGAAGTAGCGCAGTTCCACTCTATTGTTGGGGTAGGGCACGGCGATCGGACTGGCGTCCGGTGCCAGCCGCCGCAGCGATCCCAGGAATCGACGAGCCTCCACGATCAGGTCGTCCCCGACCTTCACCAGCGGCACGATCTCCCAGTCGTCGTCCAGTGCCGCGTCCAGGCCGCCCAGGGCATATGTTATCCCGCCCCATTCCTCCACCGGCGCTGACGCGACATCGCGACCGTGGATGATGTCCCAGACAAAGGTCCCGATCACGCCTAGCCGTCGTCGTCGCGGCACCCGAGCGGCAGCGGAGGGGGCGATTGTCCTCACGTCGTGGGAGGACCGGAGGGACGCGTTCGCGACCCGCCGCTGCCAGCGGTCGCCGGCACTCTGGTCGCCGATACTGGAAGCCCCGATTCCGGTATCGGGTCGGCGGACGGCTGCTCATGAGAGGCGAGGAAGATGGCCACCGCGCCAACCATGCCGGCCGTTCCGGGAAGGGCACCGGGAACGATCCGGCAGGCGTCCACGGCGGGCCGGAACGCACGTCGCTTCACGGCCGCTCGCAACGGCTCGAAGAGGGAGTTCCCCGCCCGCGTGACGCCACCAGCGATTACCACCAGCTCCGGGTTGAAGACGTTGAGCAGGTTGGCCAACCCCGTCCCGAGGTACTCGGCCGTTTCCCGGACGATCAGTCGCGCCAGTGAGTCGCCAGCGAGCGCGGCCGCGTAGACGGTCTCCGCCGTGATGCTGAGCGGGTTGTCATCTGCGAGAGCCCAGAGATGGGACGCTTCGCTCCCCTCCAGTGCTTCCCGCGCCCGCAGGGCGATGGCTGGTCCTGAAGCATAGGCTTCGAGGCAGCCAAGATTTCCGCAGCCGCAGAGACGTCCGGCCGCTTCTATGGTGGTGTGCCCGATCTCACCAGCCACGTCCGACGCACCGTGGTGCAGGCGGCCATCCAGCACCAGGCCGCCGCCGATGCCAGTACCGATCGTGACGCCGATGACGTGCCGCGCACCGCGCGCCGCGCCCAACCACAGTTCGCCAAGGGTGGCGCAGTTCGCGTCGTTGTCCAGTTCCGCCGGCAGCTCCAGGGCGTCACTCACGAGCTGTCGGATAGGCACGTTGTGCCATCCCAGGTTCGGGGCTACGAGTACCATTCCCTCGGCCCTGTTCAGCGGTCCCGGCGCGCCGATGCCGATGCCCGTGATCTGTCGGCGCTCGACGCCGGCGCTGGACGCAGCCTCCTCGATCAGCGACTCGGCCAGGCTCACAATCCGGGCTATCACCCCGCTGGCACCGAGTTCGGCGTGCGTGCGGATTCGCTGCAGCGCGACCTGACGGCTGCCATCCTCCGATAACACACCGCCAACCATATTGGTGCCACCCAGATCGATGCCGATGACGAATCGCGGCATGGCGGTGGAGCGGGATGATGGCGTCATCTCAGCTTCCTCGCTCCATCCCGAGCAGTGATTCCACTGCGCCAGCCACGATCGTCTCGTCGAGTTCGCGCATGCACCGCCAGTGCCCCAGGGGACAGCGCGCGGGGCCGTGCCGGTCGCAGGGTCTGCATGTCAGTGTCCTGTGCCCGAGAGAGATGGAATGAGGAGCCAGAGGACCGAAGCCGAACTCCGGGACAGTCGGGCCGAAGATCGCCACCGTGGGGGTGCCTACCGCGGACGCCAGATGCAGCGGCGCTGAATCGTTCGTCACGAGCACCGCGGCCCGACGGATCAACGCTGCCGAGGCGAGCAGCGACAGTCGGCCCGTCGCATCTGCCACGTGAGCATCCGCCGCTCCGGCCACGCCGGCCGTTATCTCCGCCGCCAGACCTCTGTCATCCGCTCCTCCAATGATGGCGATTCTGGCTCGCGATGCCAGTGCGCTCGCCAGGGCGGGGTAGTAAGGCCACCTTTTCGTAGCCCACACGCTGCCCGGTGCGAGCACAACCAGGGGGCGTCTGTCGTCGGGGGACTGCGCATCGAGGATCGCTCCCACCGCTGTCTCCTCCGCGTCGCCTGGCACGAGGCGAGGCCGCAATTCCTCCTCGGTCGGCTCAGCGTTGGCCGGCGCGGCCAGTTGCCAGAGGCGCGCGGCGTGGTGCCGGTCCTCCCGGTAGGGTATCCGCTCGGTGTACAGCCAGCGTCCGGCGGAACTGTCGAAGCCGACGCGACGTGGAATGCCGGCAAGCAGGGCCAGCGTGGCCGACCGGATCGACCCCTGTGCCAGGTAGGCTACCGGATACGCCCGTCGGCGAAGCCGGCGAGCCAGGCGGAGAAGACCGGAGAGCCCCCGGTCGGCATGCCGCTTCTCATAGACGAAGATCTCGCGTACAGCCGGATTGTTGGCCAGCAGTCCGGCGTTTGCTGGTGTCGCCACGACGTCCACCGGGCCCCGCCGCGCCAGGCCCGCGAGGAGCGGCGTGGTGAGCACCATGTCACCCAGGAATGACGTCTGGATGACGAGCGCGGAGTCACCAGCCGCGCCCGTCAATCGACCTGCAGGACCGCCAGGAAGGCTTCCTGAGGGATCTCCACGGAACCCACCTGCTTCATCCGCTTCTTGCCGGCCTTCTGCTTCTCCAGGAGCTTGCGCTTCCGGCTGATATCGCCGCCGTAGCACTTGGCCAGCACGTCCTTGCGGAGCGGCTTCACCGTTGTCCGGGCAATGATCTTCGCGCCGATCGCCGCCTGGATGATCACCTCGAAGAGCTGGCGCGGTATCAGTTCCTTGAGCTTGTCGGCGATCTTCCTGCCCCACTCGTAGGACTTGTCGCGATGGATGATCACCGAGAACGCATCCACGGGGTCGCCGTTGATCAGCATGTCCAGCTTGACCAGGTCGCTCGCCCGGTACTCCAGCATCTCGTAGTCCAGGCTGGCGTAGCCGCGGCTGACCGTCTTCAGCCGGTCAAAGAAGTCGAGGATGATCTCGCCGAGCGGGAACTCCCAGTCGAACTCGACGCGCATGGTGTCCAGGTACGTCATGTTCCGATAGACCCCACGACGCTCGGTACCGAGCGTCATTATGGGGCCGATGTACTCGGTGGGGCACATGATGCGAGCCCGGACGTATGGCTCCTCCACCCGCTCGATGATGGCGGCTGGCGGCATGCGCGAGGGGTTCTCTATGAGCATCATCTCGCCGTCCGTCCGAAAAACGTGGTATTCCACGCTCGGTACGGTGGTCACCAGGTCCAGGTCGAACTCGCGCTCGAGTCGTTCCTGCACGATCTCCATGTGCAGCAGACCGAGAAAACCACAGCGAAAGCCGAAGCCCAGGGCGGTCGACGTTTCCGGCTCGTACTGCAGCGAGGCGTCGTTCAACTGGAGCCGCTCCAGTGCGTCGCGTAGCGGCTCGTACTGCGTCGTTTCGGTCGGATAGACACCCGCGAAGACGAACGACCTGACGGCCTGATATCCGGGAAGTGGCTCGCTGGCCTTCCTGTCGGCGTCGAAGATGGTGTCGCCCGCTCTGGTCTCCTTCACCGAGCGTACATTGGCCACGACGTAGCCCACCTCACCCGGTCCGAGTTCCGGCGCCTTCACCTGGCGGATCTGCTTGTACCCCACCTCGGCCACCTCGTAAATGGCGTCGTTGGAGCCGAACGTTATGCTCATTCCTGGCTTCAACACTCCATCCACCACGCGCACGCTCGGGATGGCGCCGCGATAGCGATCATACATGGAGTCGTAGATCAGGGCGCGCAGCGGAGCGTCCGGATCACCCTCCGGCGGCGGCACCTTCTCCACGATCCTCTCCAGCAGTTCCGGAATGCCCAGGCCTTCCTTCGCGCTCACATAGAGGACGTCCTCCGGCTCGCAGCCAAGGAGGTCGACGACCTCGTCACGGCGCCGGTCGGGCTCCGCCCCCGGCAGGTCGATCTTGTTCAGGATGGGAATGATCTCCAGCCCCGCATCCATCGCCAGGAAGAGGTTGGAGAGCGTCTGGGCCTGGATGCCCTGCGACGCGTCGACCACCAGGATCGCCCCCTCGCAGGCCGCCAGCGAGCGCGAGACCTCGTAGGTGAAGTCGACGTGGCCCGGAGTGTCGATCAGGTTCAGTTCGTACGTCCGCCCATCATGAGCGCTGTAACTCATGCGGACGGCGTTGAGCTTGATCGTTATGCCGCGCTCACGTTCCAGGTCGAGCGTGTCGAGCATCTGGGCCTTCATCTCACGCTTCTGCGCCATCCCGGTGGTCTCGATCAGGCGGTCGGCGAGTGTCGACTTCCCGTGGTCGATGTGCGCGACGATGCAGAAATTGCGAATGTGATCGAGCTTCAAGCGGGTCTCGGCTGCGGGTGATGAACGACTGCAACCCTTGAATCTAGCGTCCCGAAGAGGTGTATCCAACGTCGGGTGCGCCGCCGCCGTACACGGGCAGTCTGGTCCTCCGGTCGTCCGATTGACCGGCGCCGGTCCGCGGCCTAACCTTTCGCGCCACATCATGGAGACAGCCCGCGCGTTACGCGCAGACCAGTTCGACCCAGCCAGTCTTGCCGCCCTTGGACATATCGAGGTAGTGGCACGGTGGATCGTGGACGGCTTCCTGACCGGCCTCCACCGTTCGCCGCGCAAGGGGTTCTCGGTTGAGTTCGCCGAGCATCGGCCGTATCAACCGGGCGATGACCTGCGCTACCTGGACTGGAAGATCGCCGCCCGTGCCGATCGCTGGGTGGTCAAGCAGTTCGAGGAGGAAACCAACCTTCGCGCGACGATCGTGCTGGATGTGAGTCGCTCCATGAACTGGAGCGGGGATGTCAGCCGGCTCACCAAGTTGGCGTACGCCGACCACCTCGTTGCCGCGCTATCCCTGTTGCTGCTTCGCCAGCGGGATTCCGTCGGCCTCATCCGGTTCGACGACGGGTTGCGCACCATGCTCCCACCGCGCGCTCGCCGGCAGCAGTGGCGCCGCATCCTGGCAGCCCTGTCCGAGCCCGGTGGTGGGCGTGGCTCCGATGCGCCGGGCGCCCTCGACCAGGCCGCTCGCCTGATCCGACGGCCGGGCCTCGTCATCCTCATCTCCGACCTCCTGGTGGACCCGGCGGAGGCGGAGCGTGCCCTGCGTCGGCTGCGTGCCGGCGGCCACGACGTCACGGTGCTTCACATCCTCGACCCGGCCGAGCGGGATCTGACGCTGGCCGCCGACGCGGTCTTCGTGGACCCGGAAAGTGGGGAGGAGGTACCCGCGACAATCGCCGATGTGAGGGATGTCTACCGGGCCACGGTGCGGGACGCGCTGGTGGAATGGCGAGGGCGCTGCGCCGCGGCGGGCGCATCGTACGAGACAGTGCTCACGGACGTTCCCTTTGGCGCGCCACTCCGCCGCGCATTCAGTGCCCGTCAGCGACTGCCGTGAACTTTCTCGCACCACTGCTTCTCACACTTGGCCTGGCCGCAGCGGTGCCGCTCCTGCTGCACCTCATGCGGCGGCGGCTCGGCACGAGGGTGGAGTTTCCCGCGACGCGCTACCTCATTCGCGCCGAGCAGGAGAACAGCCGCCGGCTGAGACTCAGGAACCTGGCGCTCATGCTGCTCCGGGTGCTGCTCATCGTGCTCATAGCGCTCGCCGCGGCGCGGCCGGTGGGCAGGCTCGCTGGCACCGGACACCCGGCCACGGCGCTCGCCCTCGTGCTGGACAATTCGCTCAGCACCGGAGTGGTCGAGGACGGCGCTCCGGTGCTGTCCCGACTCACCGCCCTGGCCAGCGAGGTGCTGGCCGGGGCCTCGTCGAGCGACCGGTTATGGCTCGTCACGCCCGACGGGACGGTGCGCGGCGGGAACGCGGACGAACTGGCTGCCCGCGCACTCTCCCTGGCACCAGCCGGCGGCAGCGGCGATCTGCCGCTCGCCGTGAGCCGGGCGGCTTCGCTCGTCGAGGCGTCCGGGCTGCCGGCGCGCCAGGTGCTCGTCCTGACCGACGGGCAATCCACTTCCTGGGCCCGCACGGCAGAGCCCACCCGCGTCGCGGTGAGCGCCTTCATGCCGGCAGGGTCACCACCGCCCAACCGTGGCGTCGTCCTCGCCGAGGCGCGGCCGCTCCGGTTCACGCCGCGGGGCACGATCGTGGTCCGCACCGAAGGCGGCGATTCCACTTCCTACGCAGTCGAGATGGACGGAAGGGTCGTGGGGCGAGGTGTGGCCCGCTCCGGCGAGGAGGCCGAACTGCGGCTGACTGCACCCGGCGAGGGCTGGCTCTCAGCCGTCGTCACGCTGCCGCCGGACGAGCTGCGTGGCGACGATAGCCGCCACCTGGCGCTGATCGTCGGGCCGCCGCCAGCGGTGCGCGTGGACGCGACGGCCGGCGCCTTCGTGCCTTCGGCGCTGGACGCCCTGATCCAGAGTGGCGTGGTGACCCGGGGCGACGAGGTCCTGGTGGCTGGCGCCGACGCCGCCGATCGGTTGCCCGCACTGCTCACGGCGCCTGCAGATCCGGTTCTCGTCGGCGCCGCGAACCGCAACCTGGAGAGGTTGGGAGTACCCTGGCGGTACGGTACGCCGCGGCGCGGGAACGTGACCGTGACGGGCCCCAGGCTGGACGACGTCACGGCATCACTCCGCTATCCTCTCGTTTCGGTGGCCGGGGCGTCGTCCGACACGCTGGCCACCGCCGGTGGCGCGCCCTGGGTGGTAGCCGGCGAGGGCTACGTGGTGGTGGGCTCTCCGCTCGACGTCGCTGCGACCTCGCTTCCCCTCCGCGCCGCCTTCGTTCCCTGGTTGGGCGAGCTGCTGGCCCAACGCCTCAGTTCCGATCCCGTCATACTTCGCCACGCTGCGCCCGGCGGGCGCGTATCGCTACCACCGCTGGTGACAGGTTGGGTGACAGCGGATGGCACCACACCGGAATCCGTTCTGGATGGCGCCATGACCGCGCCAGCTTCGCCTGGCGTGTATTTTCTACTCCGCGGCCTCACTCGCGTCGGCGCCGTCGTGGTCAATCCCGAACCAGAAGAATCTGTGTTACAACGGTTGTCTCCTTCCACACTCCGTTCTCGACTCGGCTCACGTGATGCCCAGGTAACCACCAACCCCGATGCCTTCCGCCGCTCCGCCTTTGATCCCTCGGCCGGACGTTCGTTGGTGACACCACTGCTCGCCCTTGCCCTCCTCGTGCTTGGCGCCGAGGGCTGGATGAGTCGGCGAGGCAGCGGGAGACCGGCCTAGATGTCGCTTCCGCTCCTGCTGGCTGAACTGGAGAAGCAGGCCGCGTACAGGCGACTCCAGGAAGGGCTGCCGGCGCCGCATCAACTGCGCCGGGTCGGTGGGCTGGTCGGGTCGAGCGACGCGCTGCTCGTAGCGGCAATCGCCCGGCAGCATCCCGGTCGCTTTCTCGCGGTGGTCGCCGAAGGGCTGCCGGAAGCCGAGCGGTGGCTGGCCGACCTGCGCGTGGTGGCAGACGACATCGGGGTGGTTCTCTACCCACCCCGAGAGGGCTACGGCGAGGTCGAACCGCACGCCGAGGTGGCTGGCGAGCGGGTGGAGACGCTGGAGGCACTTGGCCGCGGAGACGTTCAGATACTGCTGACCACAGCGCGGGCTGTGCTGGAGCGCACCCGCCTGCCGCGCGCGCTCCAGAATGCTCGCCTGGAACTCCGACGCGGCGATGTGCGCCGTCCCACGGAGATCGCCGAGCACCTCGCGGCGATCGGGTTCGAGCGTGTGCCGACTGTGGAGGACGTGGCCCAGTTCAGCCTGCGCGGCGGTATCCTGGACATCTATGGATTCGGGATGGCCGAGCCGGTGCGCATGGAGTTCTGGGGTGACGAGATAGTCGAACTCCGTCACTTCGACCTCGTGACCCAGCGTTCCACCAGGGATGCAGAGTTGGCGCTGATCCTTCCGGTGGACGGATCGATGCCTGACTTCACCGACAGCGGCGAGCGCATCAGTATCCTGGAGCTCTGGGGCCCGGACACGCTCCTTGTCGTACCGCAGCATGCGCACCTGGAGCCGGAACTGCTGCGTACCTGGGATGAGGCGGAGCATCACATGGAGCTGGCGCGTCGGCGAGGGGATGACGTGCCGCGTCGCGAGGAACTGTTCGCGCCGCCCGGGGAGGTGATCGCGGCGATGGCTCGTTTCGGCACGCTCGCCCTCTCCGCGGCAGGCGACCAGGAAGTCGACATACTCTTCCCCATCCGCCCACCCGAGCAGGTTGATCGCGACATGCGCCGGCTGCGCCATCTGGCCAGCGACGGCGTGCCGACGATCATCCTCTGTGACAATGCGGGCCAGTCGGAGCGTCTGGAGGAATTGCTGACGGACAACGGCGCGCGGATGGATGCTGCTCTCGCCGTCGGGGTTCTCAACGGCGGTTTCGTGCTGCCCCCGTCCAATGGTCAGGGCGGTCTCCGCGTCCTTACCGACCACGAGATATTCAGACGTGAGCGCCGGTTGCGTCGTACGCGCAGGTATGACGCCGCCACTGCCATGGAGGCCATCACCGCCCTGAAGCTGGGCGACTATGTGGTGCATCTCGAGCACGGGGTGGGCATCTACCGGGGACTGCATCAGCTCTTCGTTGGCGAGAGCACGGTGGAAGTGGCAGTAATCGAGTACGAGGGGGGTGACCGGCTCAACGTGCCGTTGTATCGCATAGATCAGGTCGAGCGTTATCGAGCCGCCGGCGAGGCGGGTAGTGAGGCGCCGCCGCCGCGGCTTCACCGGCTGGGCGGCAAGCGGTGGGCGCAGCAGCGGGATCGGACCCGTGCGGCGATCGAGGAGATGACGGTCGAACTGCTGGACCTGTATGCCCGGCGACAGATCGCCAGCCGCCCCCCGAGCGTCCCTGATGGAGCGTGGCAGCGGCAGTTGGAGTCATCCTTCCTGTTCGAGGACACCCCGGATCAGCGCCGGGCGACCCTCGAGGTGAAGCAGGACATGGAAGGGTCGCGGCCCATGGACCGGTTGCTGGTTGGCGACGTCGGCTACGGCAAGACGGAGATCGCCGTCAGGGCTGCCTTCAAGGCCGTGCAATCGGGACGGCAGGTGGCCGTGCTGGTGCCCACGACCATCCTGGCCGATCAGCATGCGCGCACCTTCGGCGAGCGACTCGCCGATTTCCCCATCCGTGTGGCGGCGCTGAGTCGCTTCCAGACCACCAGGGAGCAGGCCCAGGTGCTTCGCGACGTGGCGGACAGGAAGGTCGACATCGTCATCGGTACCCACCGGTTGCTCAGCAAGGACGTGTCCTTTGGCGACCTGGGGCTGATCATCGTCGACGAGGAGCACCGCTTTGGTGTACGCCACAAGGAGCGACTCAAGCAACTGCGGGTGGAGACCGATGTCCTGACGCTGACCGCGACACCGATCCCGCGGACGTTGCACCAGTCGCTGGCTGGCCTGCGAGACATGACGCTCATGCAGACCCCGCCGCGGGATCGCTCGCCGGTGCTGACGTACGTGGAACCATGGGACGACGGGTTGCTGGAGGAAGGGATAGCGCGTGAACTGGATCGCGGTGGCCAGGTCTTCTTCGTCCACAACCGGATAGAGACTATCCAGGCTATTGCCGACCACATTCAGCGCGTGGTGCCGCGGGCGCGCGTGGCCGTCGGGCACGGACAACTTCGCGAGCGCGAGCTGGAGGAGGTGATGCGCCGCTTCGTCCACGGCGAGGTGGACGTCCTCGTCTCGACGATGATCGTCGAGACCGGACTGGACGTGCCGAATGCAAATACGATGTTCGTGAACCGGGCGGATTACTTCGGGCTCGCCCAGCTCTACCAGTTGCGCGGTCGGGTGGGGCGGTCGCATCGTCGGGCCTACTGCTACCTCCTCGTCCCCGACACCGTGGATCTGGAGGCGGAGGCCCGGCTGAAGGTGCTGGAGCATCATACGGAGCTGGGGTCAGGCTACCGGATAGCACTCAAGGATCTCGAGATGCGCGGTGCCGGAAACCTGCTCGGCCCGGAGCAGTCAGGCTTCGTCCACGCAGTGGGCTTCGACATGTACCTGCGACTGCTGCAGGAAACGGTGACGCGGGTGACCAGCGCGGAAGGCGCGCCCAAGATCGTACCGGCCGATGTGTCGCTGGACATACCGGCCTACATCCCGGACGATTACGTGGCTGCGCAGGACGCCAAGCTGGACCTCTATCGCCGGCTCACGACCTTCACCGACCCGGCCGACATCGAGGCGCTGAAGCAGGAGGTGCGCGATCGATTCGGACCCCTCCCACCGCCAGCGGTGGCCTTCTTTGATCATGCCCTGTTGCGCACGATCGGAGGCTCCCTGAGAGTGGAAGGAATACTTGTGCGCGGCGACGAAGCCCGTGTTACCTTTAGGGCTGACGCGGTTCCCCGTATGAAGGGGCTGGCTGCGGCATTCCATGAAGTCCAGTTCCAGGCCGATGTCCGTCGGGCTCAGCCGCTTGCACTGAAACTCACGCGTCTGGGTGGCGCGCCCATGCTCGACGGGCTCGTGCGCGCGTTGCGCAGCCTGCTCGGCTGAGCGTCGGCGGAGGCGCCACCGGATACATCCCTTTCATCGCTGCTCCCGCACCCCTTCCACCAACGTTATGAAACGGTCCGTTCTCCTTCTGGCCGGGGCCGTCTTCGGCCTCACCGCCTGCGACAGCTTCCGCGAGGCGATGACGGCACACGTCGACACCGCTGCCCGTGCCGGCTCGCAGGAGCTATCCGTTCAGCAGCTTGCCGACCTCCTGGGCAATGCTCCGATGCCGCTGAACAAGGACGTCGCCAAGGCTGTAGCCCAGGTGTGGGTGGACTATCAGCTGCTCGGGCAGGCTGCCGTGGTCGGCGACTCCCTCACCGACTCCGCGACGGTGGATCGGGCGATGTGGTCGCAATTCGCCAACCTGCGCGTCTCCAAGCTCATGCAGGATATCTCCAAGGACTGGGTCGCCGAGCCGGTGCCTCCCTCGGAGGGCGAGTACAACCAGGGATCGGTTCTGGCGGCCAGCCACATCCTGTTCCGCTTTCCTGACCAGGGCGGCCCGCCCTCCGAGGCGGCGCGCGACTCCGTACGCAAGATTGCCGAGTCCGTGCGGGCGCAGGTGACGCCGGAGAACTTCGCCGAGATGGCGCGCAAGTACAGCGCCGATGGCAGTGCCGCGCAGGGCGGTGACCTGGGTGTGTTCCCCAGTGGCGTCATGGTCCCCGAGTTCGGGCGTGCCGTCAGCGCTCTCAAGCCAGGTGAGATCTCTCCGCTGGTCATGACGCAGTTCGGCTATCACATCATCATGCGGACGCCATTCGCGGCCGTGAGCAAGGATCAGTACGCTCAGCTCGCTGCCCAGCAGAAGTCAGCCGCCGCGGAGAGCACCTTCAAGGCCACTGTCGAGCAGAACGCACGCGTCAACATCAGGCCGGACATCGCCAGGACCGTCAAGGAGGTGGCCGAGGATCCGGAGTCGCATCGCAAGGACAAGACGGTACTCGCCACCTGGAACGGAGGCCAGTTCACCGCCGGCCGACTCGCCGAGTGGATACAGGCCTCGCCACCGCAGCAGCAGATGCGGCAGCAGATCGCCGCGATGCCCGACTCCCTGGCGCCGCAGGTGATCGGCCAGTTCGTCTTCTTCGACCTCCTCGTCCAGAAGGCTGACAGTGCCAGGATCCAGGTGGATACGGCCGAGTCAAGGGAGCTTCACAAGGCGTTCACCGATGCGGTCACTTCGGCCTGGGCGGGCCTCGGGATCTCGCCGACGCAGCTCTCCGACAGCGCCACGACGAAGGACGCTCGGGCAAGACTGGCCGCCGACCGGGTGAACAGCTACTTCGCCAGTCTTCTCAAGAACGAGGTGCCGTTCGTCCAGGTACCGCCGCCGATCGAGAACGTGCTGCGCGACAAGTACTCGTACAAGGTGAATGATGCCGGGCTGGACCGTGCGCTGGAGCTGGCGGCCGGCATCCGGGCCCGGTCCGACTCCACCAACGCAGCCAACCAGCCGGCAAGCGCCGTCCCGATGCCTGGCGCGACCCAGCCGCCTGCGGGCGCACCGCCCGCCGCCGCGCCGCCGCAGCCGTGATCGCGGGGTGACGAAGGACGGCGGGAGATTGGCCACGATGGCTCGTCTCTCGCCGTCCATCGTTTCCACTTCGGACCCTTACGCCCGCTTTCCGGGTAGATTGGCCGTATGACGAACCGAGCACTCGCTCTGCTTATCGGAGCCATCGCGCCAGGGTTGATCGGCACCCCGGCCGGCGCGCAGGATAGCACCCGTGTACCTCCGCCGGTGCTGGCTTCCGCGGCGGTCGCCCCCGTCGCCATCGACACGGTACCGATAGACCGCATCGTCGCCGTGGTTGGCAGGCATCCCATACTACTCAGCGACGTTCTCACGGAGATTGCCTTCCGTCGCGGCAGCGGCATGCCAGCTCCCAAGGATGCGGCCGAGGAAGAGGCGCTCGTGAAGTCCGTCATCGATGAGATGGTGGATGTCGAGCTGCTCGTCACGGAGGCAAACCGACTCGGCGTCGAGGTGACCGACGCCGACGTGAAGCAGCTCGTGGATCAGCGGGTGGCCGATATCCGCAAGCAGTTCAAGAGTGAGGCAGAACTGCGTGAGGCGTTACGGAGCTCGGGTCAGGGAACCCTGGAGGAGTGGCGCCGGGAGCTCACCGATCAGGCGCGCAAGCGACAGCTTCAGGAGAAACTGCTGCAACAGTTGAAGCAGGAGGAGAAGCTGCCGCCGATGCCGGTGAGTGAGCAGGCAATCGAGGAAGCCTTCCACAACATGGCCGGCGAGCGCCCCAAGCGTCCCGCGACGGTCGGCTTCCGACAGATCATCATAGCTCCCAAGCCTACTCCCGCGGCGAGGGCTGCAGCCAGGGCGAAGATCGATTCCATTCGCGCCGAGATCGAGGCGGGCGCGGACTTCGAGCAGGTGGCGAAGCGCGAATCGATGGACGGCAGCGCCCAACTGGGCGGCGATTTGGGCTGGATCCGACGTGGCAAGACCGTGCCGGCATTCGAGCAATGGCTGTTCGGGCCCTACGCGCTGCGACCGGGGCGCCTGAGTCCGGTGGTGGAGACGCCATTCGGTTTCCACCTCATCCGCGTCGATCGTGTGCAGCCCGGTGAGGTCAAGGCACGTCACATCCTCATCATGCCCAAGGTCGACTCGACCGACCTCGCTCGAGCCAGGGTTCAGGCCGATTCGGTCGTGAAGGCACTGCGCGAAGGCGCGGACTTCGAAGCACTCCGCAGGATGTATCACGATGATGCGGAGCAGAGCCTGGTAGCCGACTATCCGCTGGACCAGTTGCCGCCAGACTACCAGCAGGCTCTCGCCCCCGCCACCGACGAACAGATCCTGGATCCCTTCCTGATCGACGACCCACGGTCGTCGCTCTCGAAAATCGTCATCATCCAGGTCGTGTCGAAGGTGGAGGGCGGGGAATACACGGTCGACGACGTTCGGGCCAGATTTCGCGAGCAGCTCGGCGAGGAGCGAGCGTTCCGTCGCTACCTTGACAACCTGCGGAAGCAGATCTACGTGGACATCCGGGGTTGACGCGTCGTGGGTGACGAGGTGACTGGCTCGGGCAGCGATGAGCGCCCTGACCTTGCGCGGCCGGAGACGAGTGAGAGCTCGGTCCGGCCGCGCCTCGCGTTCACCCTGGGCGACGTGCGCGGCATCGGGCCGGAGATCGTCGCCGCGGCCAGGGCCGATCCATCGGTGAGCCAACTCTGCGTGCCGGTGGTGGTCGGGCCCGAAGGGGCCGGCGTGGCAGTGGATGAGGCGGTGGGTAGATGGATGGCCGGGGGGCCCGATGCCAGTGCGCGTGCAGGGAGGTTCGCCGGCAAGGCGCTCGAGGCAGCGGTACGACTCGCCCTGGCCGGCGATGTCGACGGCATCGTCACCGCGCCTCTCGACAAGGCAGCTCTCCACGCTGGCGGCTACGATTTTCCCGGCCATACCGAGATGCTCGCCGCGTTGACCGGTACACCGACCACGATGATGCTCGCCTCCGACCGCCTGCGAGTGGTACTGGCCACCACTCACATCGCGCTCCGCGATGTGCCGGATGCCGTCACGCCGGAGGTGATTGGTCGCGCCGCACGGACCACGCGTGAATATCTCACCCGCTGGTTCGGGATCGCGAACCCGCGCATGGCGCTCTGTGCGCTCAACCCTCATGCGGGCGACGCCGGCCGCTTCGGGCGCGAGGACGATGAGGTACTGGCACCGGCCGCGCGCGCCAACGGCCTGCTGGGTCCATTCCCGGCCGATACCGTCTTCGTCCGCGCCATGCGGGGCGAATTCGACGTCGTCATCGCGCCTTATCATGATGTCGGGATGACGGCAATCAAGGTCGCGTCCTTCGGTAGTGCGGTGAATGTCACGCTCGGGCTCCCCTTCCCGCGCTGCTCGCCGGATCATGGCACGGCCATGGACATTGCCGGCCGGGGCGTCGCCGATCCATCCAGCTTCCTCGCCGCCGTCCGACTCTGCGCGTCGATCGCCGCTCGACCGACCGTGGCGCCAGGACGATGATCCGGTGACCTAGTCCCCTGCTCGCACGTCGTAGCACGACAGCGATGCCTACCGACCAGGGGACTCATGCAGGTACTCACGCACGCGAACGACTACAGATTGGAGAAGGACCGAGTGCCGGTTGTGCTCGTGACAGTGACGGGCGAGAGGATCGCGGGCGAGGTCTTCGTACAGCCGTTCACGATGAACCACCGGGGGCCGGAGGAGGTCATCGACCTGCTCAACGGTCCGGATGCATTCTTTCCGCTGCGCTGTGAAGATGGCGCGATCCGGTTCTTCCTGAAGGACAGGGTGCTTCAGGCGGAGCTGGACGAGGACTCGCCTGACGTGGACGGACGCCGCGCCTGCGCCCGCGAGGCTCAGGTGGAGGTGGCGCTGGCACCGGGGCTCGCGTTTCGCGGCAGTATCACCTACGAGGTTCCGTCGGCCCGACCCCGGTTGCTGGACTTCCTGAACCGACTGGAACTGCGTTTCCTGCAGGTGCACACCGGGGATGGGTGCCGGCTGGTGAACTGGCGTCTGATGGATTCACTGCGCCCACTCGACTGACTCATGGCACAACTGGATCGACTGCTCGCCGCCGTTGTCACTCAACGCGCGGACGCCCTTCGGCTTGCCAGCGATGACCCTGCCCACCTGGTGGCTGGTGACGACCTCAGGCCGTTGACCAGGCAGGCGCTGTCCGCCCAGCAGGTGCTGGCTCTGCTGCGCGAGATCGCACCCCCCGACGCCGCGCTGGAGATCGAGGCCGGACGGCCCGTGCGATTCCGCTATACGACGCCAGAGGGGAGCTTTCTGGCCGAGCTGGAAGTTGCTGATGGACGGTGGAGCGCATCACTGCGGCTGGAGGGGCAGGGGAGTCCGGCGACGCTCAGTGGCCCCCACGCAGTTGTCACCGCGACGGACGGAACGGGGTCGATGGACGCCGCCCCCAGCCTGATGGATACGCTGTTGCGCGAACTCGTGACGCGCGGTGGCTCGGACCTGCATCTGCGCTGCGGCGAGCCGCCCATCATCCGCAAGGATGGCGAACTCACAAGGCTGGACGGGCCCGCGCTGGATGATGCTCGCCTGGAGACGATGCTTCGCTCGATCATGCCCGAGCGCAACCGCTCCGAGTTCGCCGAGCGTTGGGATACCGACTTCGCCCATGAGATAGAAGGGGTGGCGAGATTCCGCGCCAATGCGCTGCGCGAACGGAAGGGCTGTGCGGCCGTGTTCCGGGTGATTCCCTCGACCGTGGTGACGGCCGATCAGTTGGGGCTGCCGCCAGCGGTGCAACAACTCTGTCAACTGAACAAGGGCCTGGTTCTCGTCACCGGTCCTACCGGATCGGGCAAGAGCACGACCCTCTGTGCGCTCGTGGACCTCGTGAACCGCACGCGGAGCGATCACGTGATCACGATCGAGGATCCGATCGAGTTCGTGCACCAGAACAAGCGCTGCCTGATCACACAGCGCCAGGTGGGCGTGCATACGGGGTCGTTCAAGAGCGCGCTGCGGGCGGCACTCCGCGAGGATCCGGACATCATTCTGGTCGGCGAACTGCGCGACCTGGAGACGGTGTCGATCGCCATCGAGACCGCCGAGACGGGCCACCTCGTGTTCGGGACACTGCACACGACGACGGCTCCGAGCACGGTGGATCGCCTGATCGATCAATTCCCGTCCGACCGTCAGGACCAGATCCGCGTCATGCTGTCGGAGTCACTGAAGGGTGTCATCTCACAGACTCTGTGCAGGAAGATCGGCGGCGGCCGCGTGGCAGCGCTCGAGATCCTGCTGAGCATACCAGCCGTCGCCAACCTGATTCGCGAGGGAAAGACATTCCAGATTCCCTCCATCATGCAGACGTCACGACGGGTCGGCATGGTCACACTGAACGATGCCCTCCTGTCGCTGGTGGAGGACGGCCAGGTTGAGCCGGCGGAGGCGTACGCCAAGGCCGCCGATCGGACCGGCCTGCTGGCCGCGCTCCGCGCGCGTGGCCATCCGACGGAATTCGCCGATTCGGAGCCTGCCGCGGCCAACGGATCAGGAAAGGGCCGGTCCGACTGACGGGCCGGCACGTATCTTTCCGAGAGGCTGGTTGGAACAACCGGGAGCCCGGACCGGCGCGCTGATCCGGGCTCTCCTCCAGCCTGAGGTCAACCCGAACTGGTGTTGCCCTCAGCCAGGCTCAGGGGGCGTCGAGTGGCCGTTCGGGAAAACGCGGGCCCGATCGTGACCGGGTTCCCGATCGCGGTCGGTCGGCATTGGCATTGCGATTCTTGCCGGCCTCGGCGACATCGCCCTGGTCGCTGTCATCGCCGCGCCGGCGTTGATAGCCGGGGCGAGCGCTGTAGCCGTAGCCGCCGAGTACCTCGCCACCGCGCAGATAGTCATGCCCATAACCGCGGCCGGTGGGGTAGGAATGCTGGTGGGGATCGTCCCGCTGCGCCATGCGTGCCTCCGGATAGGGAAGAGGAGATCCTGGTCGGGGCAGTGCCAGCAGGCCCCGTGCCGTACGCCCCCCGCTTGTCGATGGTGGGAGGGGTATTCTAGATTTCAAGGCTATGCAGATCAGGAACATCGCGATCATCGCGCACGTTGACCACGGAAAGACCACCCTGGTCGACAAGATGCTGCGGCAGGCAGGTACCTTCCGCGCAAATCAGGTTGTCGAGGAGCGTGTGATGGACTCCAGCCCGCTCGAGCGGGAAAGAGGCATCACCATCCTGGCCAAGAATACTTCGATCCACTGGAAGGACACCAAGATCAATATCGTGGATACCCCCGGCCACTCCGATTTCGGGGGCGAGGTGGAGCGCATCCTTCGCATGGTTGACGGCGTACTGCTCGTCGTGGATGCGTTTGATGGACCGATGCCGCAGACGCGCTTCGTATTGCGCAAGGCGCTCGCCCTCGGGCGTACGCCAATCGTGGTCATCAACAAGATCGACCGACCTGGAGCTGATCCGATGCGCGTCCATGATGAGGTACTGGACCTGTTCATCGAGTTGGAAGCAGACGATGCGCAGCTTGACGCGCCGGTCGTGTACGCGTCGGGACGGGAAGGTATCTCCACCATGGACCTGGGCGAGCCCGCCGTCAACCTCCATCCGCTATTCGACACCATCCTGGCGAGTGTTCCGCCGCCGCCGAGCGAGGTGGACGGTCCGTTCCAGATGCTCATCTCGACCATTGACTATTCCCCGTATCTGGGTCGGCTGGGCATAGGGCGTGTGGAGCGTGGAACGGTGCACGTGGGCGACACGGTCTCGCTCCTGCCGGTGGAACCGGATCGCCCGATCGTTCGTTCCAGGGTTACCAAGCTGTACATCTTCGAGGGGCTGGGCAGGACCGAGGTGGAGGAGGTTGCGGCGGGAGACATCGTTTCCATGGCCGGACTGGACGGCGTCGAGATCGGGCAGACAGTTACCGACCCCGAATTTCCCGAGGGACTGGCCGGAATCGCCGTCGAGGAACCCACGATCTCGGTGGACTTCTCGGTCAACACGTCACCATTTGCCGGGCGGGATGGCAAGTTCGTGACCTCGCGCCAGTTGCGCGACCGGCTGATGAAGGAGCTGGAGCGCAACGTCGCGTTGCGGGTGGAAACGACGGACACGACTGACGCGTGGACCGTCTCGGGACGGGGTGAGCTGCACCTGTCGATCCTGATGGAGACGATGCGGCGTGAGGGTTACGAGTTCCAGGTCTCCCGTCCGCGCGTGATCACGAGGGTGGGCGAGCAGGGCGAACGGCTGGAGCCCTACGAGGAACTGGCGATCGACGTGCCGGAGGATTACCTGGGCACGGTGATCGAGAAGCTGGGCGGCAGGCGCGCGGAGATGATAGAGATGAAGAATCCGGGCCAGAATCTGGTCCGCCTTCTCTATCGCATCCCGGCTCGTGGACTGTTCGGTTACCGATCCGAGTTCCTGACCGACACTCGCGGGGCAGGAATAATGCATCATCGCTTCCTCGAGTATGGTCCGTGGGCGGGGCCGTTGACTGGCCGCGCACGGGGAGTTCTGGTCTCGATGGAGGCTGGCACGGTGATCGCGTTCGCTCTTGGCAACCTTCAGGAACGCTCGACGCTGTTCGTGGCCCCTGGCGACGCCACCTATGAAGGAATGATCGTTGGGGAGAACTCCAGGCCGGGTGACATGGACGTCAATCCGACCAGGGAGAAGAAGCTCACGAACATGCGTTCGAAGTCGACGGACGATAATGTTCAACTCGAGCCGCCAAGGGAGTTGACGTTGGAAGGCGCATTGGAGTATATCGAGGACGACGAGTTGATCGAGGTGACTCCGCATTCCCTGCGCCTTCGGAAGCGGACGCTCAACGCGAATGATCGCAGGAAGCTGTCACGGGAAGCGAAGCGGGAGCGCGCTTCCGTCTAATACCACCCAACAGGAGACTTCGGAACATGCTGGAGAGGTGCGGAACGGAGTGGCCCGGTGCCGATGAACTGGCCCACGTCGGCCTGGTGTTGCTCTCGCGGCGCGGCGGCAGCGACGATTCCGACGACGAGGATCTCACGGACAGCTTCGACGACGACATCGATGACGACGACGACGATAACCTCGACGAGGACGAGGATTTCGACGACGACGACGATGATGACGACGACGACGACGACGACTTCGATGACGACGAGGACGACGGCGATCTGGACGACGAGGAAGACGAGTTCGGCGCCGGGGACGACGACGACGACGACTACGACTGACGGTGAGTCTTCACCGGCCGGGTTTGCGGGTCGAGCCGGCCTGAGCAGTTCGGGAACGATGGGGTGTGGATAGCGTTCCGGCGGCCGGTTCCCGGGCGGTGGAGAGAGGTTGGCCCGTGGGTGTGTCGGGGGTGTTCATGAAAGATTGTCGGACCCCTTGACCCCGGTCCCCGGCGGGCTATACTTACCGTCTCGCCGGCTACGCCGGAGTCGTGAAAGCGACGTTGGATGTTGTTTGAAAATCGAGTGGGAATCGTGCGATGGCCCTCTATGATCCGCAGCCACGTGGGCCGCGGGGAGGGGAAAATACACGAATAATAGTGATTCTGGACGTCGTCTTCGGGCGAGAGTCTGGAGGCGCGTTCGGGATGGAGCTAATTGAATTCTTCTCTTGGAGAGTTTGATCCTGGCTCAGGACGAACGCTGGCGGCGTGCTTAACACATGCA
>CALCHX010000159.1 GCA_937906875.1 uncultured Gemmatimonadota bacterium
ACGATACGGGCCAGGCAGTGAACGACCTTTTGACCCCTAACTGAACAGTATTGGGGCTAGGCGGCCGACGCCCAACGTCGATCAACGCCGTCATGGACGCGACCAGCGCGCGCACGCCCAGCCGACGGTGACCAGTGCACCGCTGATTCCCGCCTACCCCGACGCCCGGCCCGAGCCGGCTCGCTGGGTCAGCGGACGGTGCCCCGGCCGATCACCGCAATATCGTCCGCGCCATACCCTTCGGCAATCAGTTCGTCCATGCGCGCGGCAATGGACGGCAGGGTGGCGAGCGACTGGGCGCCCGCTGCCTCCATCATCAGCCGCACGTCCTTGCGCGCCATGGCCAGTTCGAAGCTGGGCGCAAAATCAGCGCTGAGTATCTTCCTCCCGCGACCGGTGATGACGGCAGCGGGATCGAAATAACTGATCACCTTCATGGCCTCGACAAGATCCACGTCCGATCCGGCGGCGACAGCCAGGACGTCAGCAACGAGCGCGCTCATGCCGATGATGAACGCATTGCCGCACAGCTTGTAGACAGCCGCCAGGTCGGGTCGCTCGCCAAAGTACTGAACCCGGCTCGCCATTCGTGAGAGGTGCGGGCCAGCCGCCTCGAATAGCGACTCCGGGCCCGCCGCGAGGATGGTGCCCCTGGCCTTTCGGGCTGCTTCCGGCCCGATGAATACTGGACAGTGCAGATAGCGCACGCCCTCAGCATTCAACCGTCGGGACCGCGCCGCGGTGAGCGTGGGCTGGGTAGTCGTGTGATCCAGAATGATCGAGTCACGTTCGAGCCCTGGCCGCAGTGCGACCACCACCTCCTCCACCACCGCGTCGTCCTTGAGGACCAGATGGACGAATGACGCTCCCTGCACGGCGTCGGCTGGCGTGGCAGCCACTCGCACGCCGAACGTCTCCAGGGCGCGCGCCTTGTCGGCGGTGCGGTTCCAGACCGATATGTTCTCGCCGCGTCCTGCCGCGGCCTCCACGAACGCGCTACCGAGCAGCCCCGTTCCGAGAAACGCAATCTTCTGTGTCATCCATGAAAGATAGCCGGCTTCCCGGTGGGCCGCCCGACGTTCAGAAGCGCGACGACGACGCTCGTTCGAGTGACTTCCTGTCCCAGTTGCCGAGCTCGGCGGCAACTACGTAGGTGCTGTCGAGGAACTGCATGAGGGCATCGTCAGGCGCGGCGGCATTGCGGACGGCGTCGTACGGGAGAATGAACTCCTTCAGTCCATCGTGATAGTACGCTGCTTCCGGCAGAACGTCAGACGTACTGTAGCCCCCGGGCTCCGGGTAGGCGTAGGCATAGAACGCCGGCTCGTCCACCAGCCCACCGCCGGGCCAGAAGCCGCAACTGCTGCACTCGTGCGAGTAGCCTTCGTGCATCACGTAATCGGGAGTGTTGGGTACGCCTCCCGCGTGGAGCGGTGCGCGGCGGCCGGAGAAGCGCGTCGCGCAGAGATCGAACGCGCCCCAGAAGAAGTGCACCGGACTGGCCTTCCCGAGGAACTGTCCGCGAAAACGTTCCAGGACACGATGCACCTGGGTCATCACCTGCCAGCATCGTCGCGCCGCGTCGCAGTCATACGACGCGTGCCGGGTGTCCTCGGCAAACGGTATGGCCGTCTCGACCTCCACCGGCACGGGCCATATCCGCACGTCGACCTCGACCGCGCGGAGTGCCTTCATGTAGGCGCGGTAGAAATCAGCCACGGACTGCGGGCGCAAGGGGACGGAGGCCCGCAGGTCGTCGCTCGTGCGCACGTACAACTGGTGATCAATGAAGTCGAACTCGACGGCGACCGATCGGTTGCCCGCCGGCATTGCCGATGTGGTGAGTCCACGCTCGGTCACGTAGAAGGTGACCTGCCACCAGTGGTTCTGCATGGGCGCGAGGGCGAGCCGCGTCTTTCCCACGACCTGCGTCCACATGTGCAGTGTCGCGTACGTTTCCTTCCATCCATCGAGTGGCAACGCCGGCCATGGGTTGGGCCTGGCCTGAGTGTCTGGGCCTGGTGTGGTCATGATGATCGTGCCGTCAGGCCGAGCTGGCGACAGGAGCCGGCTCCATGACCACCTCATCGACGTAGCACCAACCCCAGTCCTCGCCAGGTTCAAAGCTCCGGATCACGGGATGCTGGCTGTCGTGAAAGTGCCTGGTGGCGTGCTTGTGCGGTGAACTGTCGCAACAGCCCACGTGCCCGCATGTCAGGCAGAGTCGCAGGTGCACCCACCTGCTCCCCATCCTGAGGCACTCCTCGCAGCCATCCGGCGTTCGCGGCTCCACGTCCCGTACCTGATCCAGATGGGTGCACTTATCGGACATCGGCCGTTCCTCCTCGATGATGGTTCGGACGCTTCTGGCAGCACGAGAGCCGGCGATCACTGTCGCCTTCGCAATTTCCACCCGCTGCACGTCCCGTCGGCTGGCAGCACATGCACTCGCCGTACCACGGGTCCGGCAGTATGCTTGGAATATCACCTGAATGCCGACCATCCCGGTCGACTGGACGCGATCATCCGTCCGAGGCTGCCCATCCAGCCCTTTCGTTCTTCCTCGTTCCTGGAGGCTGTCAACTTGTCATCACAGTCCGAGCAACTCGCCGGTCCCGACCTCGTGAAGGACGGCGTCTCCCTCTCCGACGTCGCCGACGGCGCGAGACTTCTCGGCCACGCCGACGGCGAACCCGTGCTGGTGGTGAGACAGGGTGACGAGATCTTCGCCGTGGCGGCGAGCTGCACGCATTACGGCGGACCGCTCGCCGAAGGCCTGGTGGTCGGCGAGACTGTCCGCTGTCCGTGGCACCACGCGGCGTTCAACCTGCGCACAGGCGAGGCAGTTCGTGCCCCGGCGCTCAATCCGCTCGCCTGTTGGAGCACGGTGCGCCGCGGTGACCGGCTGCATGTGGGCTCGAAGCGGGAGCGGGATCCACTCACACCAACCGCCGACGATCTGGCCACGGTGCGTGGCGACCATCCGTCCTCAGTGGTGATCGTGGGTGCGGGAGCCGCTGGCAGCGCGGCTGCAGAGATGCTCCGTCGGCTCGGTTACGGCGGCCCGGTGACGATGGTCGACGCTGAGGATGACTCGCCGTACGACCGCCCCAACCTCAGCAAGGATTACCTCGCGGGCGAGGCAGAGGCCGAGTGGATTCCACTCCGGCCGGACGGCTTCTATGAGGAGAACGACATCCATATCGTGCGTGGGAAAGTGGAGTCCATCAACACCGAAGGACGCACGGTGCGACTGGAGGACGGCTCCTCACACCCGTATGGCGTCCTCCTCCTGGCCACCGGCGCCGCGCCGCGTGCGCTGGACATTCCAGGCCACGACCTTCCGCACGTCCACCTGCTGCGATCGCTGGACGACAGCAACCGGCTCATCGCACTAGCCGGGAGGTCAGCGCGCGCGGTGGTCATGGGCGCCAGCTTCATTGGCCTGGAGGTGGCCGCCTCGCTGCGCAAGCGTGGCCTGGAAGTGCACGTCGTCGCCCCCGAATCGCATCCGCTCGCCCGTGTGCTCGGGGCCGAACTCGGGAGCATGGTGCGGACCATCCATGAGGAGCATGGCGTGCAGTTCCACCTGGAGCAGACGGCCACGAGTATCGAGAAGGACGCGGTCGTGCTGAAGAATGGTGAGCGCCTACCAGCCGACATGGTCGTCGTGGGCATCGGCGTGATCCCGCGCCTGGAGCTGGCCGAGGCCGCCGGGCTGTCAGTGGACCACGGGGTTCTGGTCAACGAGTATCTGGAATCGAGCGTACCGGGGATCTATGCCGCCGGCGACATCGCACGCTGGCCCGATCCGCATAGCGGCGCGGCAATCCGCGTGGAACACTGGGTGGTTGCCCAGCGTCAGGGTCAGACAGCCGCCCGCAACATTCTGGGAGCGCGCGAGAAGTTCGACGCCGTACCGTTCTTCTGGAGCATGCACTACGACGTGGCGGTACGGTATGCGGGTCACGCCGAGAAGTGGGACGAGGTAGCCGTGAGCGGCGATGTGGCTGCTCGCGATTGCTCTGTCGCCTTCCGCAAGGGGGGCAGGACCCTGGCCGTGGCGAGCGTTAAGCGCGACCTGCAGAACCTCGAAGCGGCGGCCGCGCTGGAGCGGAATGACGAGGGCGCCTTGCACGCGATGGTTGTGGGCGGTTGATACGGACGAGGGCGCGGCAGTTGCCGCGCCCCCGACCCTACCCATCCCGATCGACCCGAATCCGTGCTGTCGTGGGTGGCCTTGCAGAACGAGGCAGCAGGTCAGTCTCCAGCCACCGGCTCCGGCTGGGGCACGGGTGCCGTTCCCCGTCGCCTGGCGGGGCGCTTCACGAAGATCGCCCGAGCCCGGCTGGATACCCAGCCGCCGAAGTCGTCAAAGTAGCTGTACGCCACCGGCACCACTATCAGCGTGAGTAGCGTGGAGGTGATCAATCCGCCAATCACGGCGCGGGCCATCGGGGCGCGGAATCCACCACCCTCACCGAGAGCGAGTGCGCTCGGCACCATGCCGGCGATCATGGCCAGGGTGGTCATCATGATCGGCCGCAGTCGCACAACGCCAGCCTCGATGAGCGCGCTCGTCTTGTCGACACCGTGCAACCTCCGGTCGTTGGCATTGTCCACCAGGAGGATCGCGTTCTTCGTCACGAGGCCGAACAGGAGGATCACGCCGATCATCGACATCATGTTGAGCGTGTCGTTCGTGATGAGTAGCGCCAGCATCACGCCGATCAGCGACAACGGCAGCGAGAGCATGATGGCGAACGGCTGCAGAATGGATTCGAACTGGGAGGCCAGCACGAGGAAGATGAGGACGATGGCGAGGATGATCGCCTCCACGACGTAGCCCGCCGTCTCCTCCAACTGCTCCGTCTCGCCGCCGAGCTGTACAGCGTATCCCGGCGGGAGGTTGAGCTGGTCCAGTTCGGCGCGGATGGCCGTGGATGCCTCAGCGATGGACATGTCGCCCTCGGTACCTGCGGTTACGCGCGCCACTCGCTGCAATGCCTGGCGGTCTATCTGCGCCGGGGCCGTTCCCTCTTCCACGGTTGCCACGTCGCCCAGCGGCACGGTTATCACCGAGCCGCTGGCAGTGCGCTGTCCCGTAGCTACCGGAAGGCCGGCGAGATCCTGCGCCGACACGCGCTGGCCGGCAGGCATCTGGATCACGACGTCGCGTTCCTCTCCAGTGGGATCCTCCCAGCGCGTCACCGTCTCGCCGGCGAGGAAGGGACGTACCGTCGCCGCTATCTGGCCTATGTCCAGCCCCACTTCGTTGGCAACGTCTCGGCGCACGTTCACACGCAACTCCGGACGCGGTTCACCGAGCGACGACTGCACATCCACCACACCGGGAATCTCCTTCATTCCCGCGGCGACCTGCGCCGACAAGCGCTGCAACTCCTCCACCTCGGGCCCGCGCAACTCCACCGATAGTGGAGCCTGGGCGCCTCCGATCCCGCCCGCTTCGAGCACTGCCAGCTCCACGCCGTAGTTGTTGGCAAGGGCCGCACGAGCCCTGGCCATCACTTGCTGCTGTGAAAGCCTGCGCTGCCTGGACGGGATCAGCTTGACGTATATGTCACCCTTCGTGACCGTCCCCGTGGCTCCCGATCCTATGGTGGTGTACGTGTAATCCACGTCTCCCATGTCTCGCAGCGTCGTTTCCAGCGCCATCGCCTTCTGGCGAGTATAGGACAGGCTGGAGCCCTCCGGCGTCTCGAACTGGACGGCGAACTCGGAGTTGTCGGACTCCGGCATGAAGCTGCCACCAATGAATGGGAAGAGCATGAAAGCGCCGATGAGCGCACCGAATGCCACACCGACCGTCATCTCCCGGTGGTCGAGCGCCCAGGTGATCACTCCGCGATAGCGCTCGGCCATGCGGTCAAAGCCGTTGTTGAATGCCGTCAGGCCACGCGTGAGCAGATTGTTGGACGGTACATGATCCTCATCGTCATGACCGCGCACCCCCCATGCCGCGGCGAGCATTGGCGTGAGGGTGAGGGAAACCAGCATGGAGACCAGCACGGCCCATGCTACGGTGAGGCCGAACTGGAAGAAGAACCGACCCACGATGCCGCCCATGAACGCCACCGGCACGAACACGGCGACGATGGAGAGGGTGGTGGCGAGCACGGCGAGCTGGATCTCACTGGTACCCTCGAAGGCCGCCTTCAACGCACTCTTGCCCATGGATCGATGGCGCACGACGTTCTCGATCACGACGATCGCGTCGTCTATGAGGATGCCGATGGACAGGGAGAGCGCCATCAGGGTGAGCACGTTGAGCGTGAAGCCCAGTACTCCCATGAGGATGAATGACGAGATCACCGAGACCGGCAGGGCGAACGACGTGATGAGCGTTGCCTTCCAGTCGTTCAGGAAGAGCATGACGATGATGACCGCCAGCATCGCCCCGATTATCAGCTCGTGAATGACGTCATCCACCGACTGCCTGATGGTTACCGAGTTGTCACGCACCACCTGCAACTCGGCACCTGCGGGGAGCGTCTCCCGGATGTCGGCGAGCACGGCGTTGACGCCGTCGGCCACCTCCACGGTGTTGGAGCCGGACACCTTGAGCACGTCCAGTGACACCGCACGACGGCCGTTGACGAGGGCCAGCGAACGCTCCTCCTCCGTGCCCTGCTCCACGCGCGCAACGTCACGCAGCCGGATGGGCACTCCCGCCCGGTTGGCGACGATGATGTCGTTGAACTGCTCGGGATCGGTTATGCGGCCGGTGACGCGAACCAGCGTCTCGGTACCGCCACGTTCCAGGCGGCCTGCCGGCGCCTCCAGATTCTGGGAGCGTAGCGCGGCCGAGACCTCGGCCACTGACACCCCGAGCGCCTGCAGCCGCTCTGGCAGCAGGTGGACACGGATCTCGAGCTCGAGGCCACCGGCGAGACGAACCTCACCCACCCCACGTACAGTTTCCAGCGCGCGACGGATGTCCTCGTCGGCGAGCGACGTGAGCTGCACCAGCGGTGTCTGGTCGCTGGAAAGGGCGAGCGAGATTATGGGCAGGGCCGACGGGTCGAACTTCTGCACGATGGGCGGATCGATGTCCGTCGGCAGCTCGCGGCGGATGGCCTCGATCTTGGCCCGGAGGTCCTGAGCGCCGAGATCGGAACTGCGCGACAGGTCGAACTCGACGATCACCTGGGATACGCCTTCCAGGGAGATCGAGGTGATCCTGTCCACTCCTTCAATGGGATTGAAGGCCTGCTCCATCCGCTCCGTCACTTCGCGCTCGATCGTCTCGGCGCTCGCTCCCGGATAGGTGGTCTGCACCGAAACGACCGGAATGTCGACATCAGGGAACTGATCGATGCTCAGCTTGCGGAAGCTGAAGATCCCGAGCACCACCAGCCCGAGCATGAGCATCGTCGTGAAGATGGGTCGCCTGATGGCGACACCGCTCAGGCCACTTCCCTGCTTCTCGGTACCGGGCGTCGTCGTTTCCATCATCTCGCGATTCGTGTCTGGCATCTCACGACTCCCGGGTGGTGTCTGCCGCCGCGCCCGGGTCTGCTGGCGAGGCCCGCCGTACCGACGAGGCCTTCTGGCCCTCGTCAGCGGCCACGGTCACTGGCTGGCCGTCGGCCATGGTCGCTGTGGGCCGAGCAAGAACTCTCTCACCGGCCGTTACCCCTGACTCGATTATCACGCGTCCGCTGCGGTCGTCGCGCGCGCCAAGCGACACCTTGCGGCGAGAGAGTACGTTGCCGGCAATGACAAATACAGCCGCATCGTCCCCGCTACCCTGTACCGCCGTCTGCGGGACCGTGACGGCATCCGCTATACGCCGTCCGCTCACCTGGCCGCGGGCGAACTGACCGGCCGTGATCTCCCGGTTGGGATTGGGCAGACGTACGAAGACACCTACCTGGCGCGTGCTCGGGTCGGCCGTCGGATCCTTGCGCGCCACCGTGCCGCGGAACTCGCGGGATGGGAACGCATCCAGGGTGAAGATCACCGGCTGCCCGACGCGGATCGAGCCCGCCTCGTCTACCGGAACACGCCCGGCAAGCTCCAGGATGGAAGTGTTGACGATGCTGACGATCGCATCGCCGGGAGATACAGCCTGGCCTGGCTCGACCTGCCGCGCACTGATGGTTCCACTGATGGGTGCGACCACGCTGGTGTAGCCCGCGGCCTCGCCGGCAGAAGCAGCCTGCGCGCGTGCTGCGGCCAACTGGGCTTCCGCGGCAGCGTAGGACGCCTGCACGTTCTGGTAGTCCACCAGCGACGTCGCACCGGCCTCATAGAGACGCTTCGCGGCGTCGCGCTGGGTCAGCGCCACCGCCAGGTTCGCCTCCGCCGCGGCCACATTGGCCTGGGCACCGGCGACCTGGCTCTGCACGCCGAGCGCCCGGATCGTCGTCAATTGCTGGCCACGCGTGACCGCACTGCCGCGATCCACCCGGATGGGCCCCAGCGTTCCGCCCACCTGGGCCGTGACGGTCACCTTCTCAGCCGGCTCCAGGGAGCCGGTCAGGGTGACGCCGGTGGTCACGTCCTCGGTCGTCGCGGTGGCGACATCCTCGGGGGCGAGCACTATGGAAGTGGATGCCTGCTTCGCGGCGACAGTGGAATCGGCGGCACTGAGTTCGCCCGACTGGCCGCAGCCGGCCAGGGTGAATGCACCGAGAGTGGCCAACGAGAGCAGTGCCCTACGCGGGAAGACGGTTGTCATGTAGCGCGACCCGTGATGGAAAAGCGGAAGTGGTGAGGACATGGAATGGACTCTGTTACGGGAGGCGCAGCGGCGCGGTGGAGACACTCCGGAGCGCCGCGTCCAGCTCGCTCGACGGCGGCGGCGTGGTCACTGGCGGTGTGGTCACTGGCGGGGTTGGAACTGGAGGAGTGGTGAGTCGCCTGGCTCCGATTCCCTGATCGTCGCTGCCCATTGCTCTCAGGACGCCTGCATCGGCCAGGTAGAAGTCGGCGATGGCCTGGGCGAAATTCGTCCGCGACTGGAGCAGCGACAGCCGCGCATCAGAAACCTCGAGCTGTGTCGCCAACCCCTGCTCGTAGCGCAGCACGGTCAGGTCGTGGACCCGCTGCGCCTGGTCCACCGTCAACTGCCGTGCCGACAGGTCGGCAGCGGCCCGCTGCTTCTCGCCAAGCGCCTGCTCGTACTGGAGCTGCACGTTCTCGCGAAGCTGGGCTGCCTTGAGCCGCTCCTGGTCGAGTTCAACGCGCGCCTGCTGCACGTCGGCCTGCACGCGGAACCCCGAGAAGATGGGGACGCTGACGCCCACGACGGCCGTGAAATCCGTGCGCCAGCTCTGGCCGGTGAAATCGAAGACCTGATCGGGGAAGAGCTGACGACCGTAATTCACACGTAGATCCACCGAGGGCAGGTAGGCGCCACGGGCTATGCGCACCTGTTGCTCCTTGATGGCGATCTGATGGTCGGAGGCCAGTACGGCAGCGCGGCTGGAGAGGAGCAATTCCGGCGCGATTCGCGCCTCCGCCAGCTCCTGCCCCGATGGCTGCTGAAGTGGAGTGGTCAACTCCACCGGCTGCGCCAGCGGGATATCGACGAGGCGCTTGAGATCGAGCGTGGCAAGGGAGGCAGCGTTGCGGGCCTGAACCAGGTTGGGTCGCAGGTTCGCGAGCGACACTTCGGCGCGTAGCACCGCGAGTTCGGATGTGGTGCCAGTCTCCAACCGCAGCTTCTCCTGCGCCAGGAATGATTCTGCCTGCTCCAACGCGGCCTCGGCTATCCGTTCCAGCTCCTGGGCAAGGAGGGCACGCAGATAGGCACTGCGCGTCTGCAAGACGATCTCGGCCATCTGTTCGTCAAGTCCCAGCTCCGCCGCTTCCCGGTACTCGCCGGCAATCTTCAGCGCCGCACCCACCCGACCGCCGGAGTACAGTGGCTGGGAGCCGGAAAGTGCCGCGACATAGGAATTGGCTCGCCCGAAGGGAAGATTCCCGAACAACGACCCGATGCCGCCAATGCCGGCCAGCGGCGCATTCTTCTCCAGGTAGCGCACCCGTTCGGCCAGCGATGCCGTCGTGTCCGGCTCGAAGCGGAGCGAGTCAGGGGTCGGTCCGCTGTCGCCAGTGTTGAACGGAGAGTCGAATGTGCGCGTGTAGTTGATCGTGCCGTTGACTTGCGGCAGCGCGGCGGAGCGCGCCGCCGTCACCTGGGCATCGGCCAGCGCGATGTTGGAGCGCGCCAGGCGTACCTCCTGACTCTCCCCGGTCGCCCGCGAGAGCGCGGTCTCGAGGGAGAGGGGGATGGTGTCGCCAGCGGCGGCGGCAGGGGCTGCCATGCACGGCGGTTGCGGGCAGGGCCGAGGGTCCTGGGCGAACGTCGTGGATGATGGCACCGCGACGGCGATGATGACCGCGGCGAGGACGCTGAGCGCGGCAACGCGCGATCGGCTGTCGACCGCTACACTCACGGCCGACTGGTGGGGAGTCTGGATGTTCACTTGTGGTTGACTGGCGAGGCCTGTCCGGGCGCGGCGGGCGTGCAGTTGTGCGAGCACGACCGGAAGTCGCTCAGCACGCTCTCCAACGCATTTATGATGCGTAGGTGCAGGGACCGGAACGCACAGACGCGCTCCTGGACTGCCGGAGGGCTCTCGGGAAGGTGGCGGGCGTCGTCGAGCGCGCTCTGGAGGTTGCGCAGCCTGGCGAGTCTGCTGTCGAGCATTCGCTCCACGAGATCAGGCGCGATGGTGTAGTAGTCACGACGATCGCCCGGCCTGCTCAGGCGTTCGACGTAGCCCAGACGTTCGAGTCGACGCGCGTCGGCATTGACGCTGGCCCGGCTGACGCCCAGGGCCGCTGCCATGTCGTCGCTCGTGCCGGCGTCGGGTGTGAGGATCAGGTAGCCGAGAATGCGGCCAGCGATACGCGGAAGCCCTTCGGATTCCCAGAGGAGTCCCATGCGTTCCACATACTGTGCGTCGTCCGGCGAAAGTAGGCGATCGGTCATCGCCGGAGAATACTCGCGCCAGTATGTTCAGTCAAGCCTGAACGTACTGGCAATACAAGATCCAGACATCCGGCGCTTGCTACTCCGGGGCCTCGTCGGGGCCACTGGTGATCGAACGACTGTCCAGGTCCGCCAGCGCACCTTCCATCGCCCGAAGGACCAGGGCGTGCGCCTCCGACCACTGCGTCAGACGTGAAGCTGCTTCGGGTCCGCCCAGGCCATCACTGGCCGCGCCATCGATCAACTCATGATACCGCCGCAGACGATCGATCCGGTCACGGAGCGACGATCGGACGCCGTCAGCCGCCAGTCTGTAGTAGTCCCGCCGGTCCCCCGGTCGGCTCCGCCTCTCCAGCAGCCCGGATTGCATCAGTCGCCGGGCGTCCGTACTCACGCTCGCCCGGCTCACCCCGAGGGCCGAGGCGATCTCGTCCAACGAGCGCGACTCGACCGTCAGCGTCAGGTAGCCCAGGATCCGGCCTGCGATTCGCGGCCAGCCATCCTCTTCCACCAGCAGGCCCATGCGTTCCACGAACTGCATCTCGTTCTCGTTCACGTCCACCTCGTTTGAGTGCTCAGACAGGACTCGACGACCGGCGCCTCGAGATAATGTACGTGCTGCTCCGGCCCCAACGCCGCCGGGCTCGGCTACGTTATACAGACGCATCCCGGCCCGGCCCGGTGTAGAGGCCCGGCACCATCCGCGCATTGACCCATCGTGCGTCATCCAGGCAGCGAGCGCCGCCGCGATTCCCTGGCGTGCCGCATTCGCCCAGCACCGGAGATCATCTGATGACCATTCTCGGCCTCCATGTACGACGCGTTCCGACCCTGGCTGCACTCCTCCTCGCGCTCGTCACAGCGCCTGCGGTGGCTCAGCGGCCAGCCGTCACGCCGGCTGGAGAGGCGGCGCCCGACCTGTCGGCACGCCTGGAGGCAGATGCGCGCTACATCCAGCCACCGGCGCCCATAGCTGACTTCTTCAAGCGCGACCCGAACTTCGCCGTGCTCGATACGCCGTCCCCGGACGGTCGCTACTTCATCGTTCCGTCGGCCACGCAGCTCTCCAACCTGGAACTCATGTCGCGGCCGACCTACCGGCTGGCCGAGCTCGAGATCAGGCCGGCCACCGATCGGCTCTGGCATCTCGACACCTACGGCATCAATCGGCTGCGCTTCTATGACATGAAGGAGCGGAGTTTCCGGGACGTCGCGCTGCCTGCGAACACCTTCGCCAGCGACATCGTCTGGTCGCCCGACGGCAAGCGGATCGCCTTCCTGGCCCACCTGCCCAGGGGCTCGGAAGTCTGGACGGCCGATGCGGCGACGGGGCGTGCCCGCCGATTCAGCGATGCCCGGGTGCTGGCCACCATCGGTACCTCGGCGGCGGTGGACATCTCGCCGGACATCAGGATGGGGCCGTCGAGGATGCTCCAGTGGACACCGGAGGGTACCCTCCTGACGCTCATCGTTCCCTCGGGCAGGGGTGCCGAGCCGGCACGATCGGCCGTGCCGGAAGGTCCCAAGCTCCGGGTCACACGCCCCCAGGCGGTGCCGCGGCGCACATTCCCCAACCTGCTGCAGGACAACCACGACTCCGACCTGTTCGAGTTCTACACCCGCTCGCAGTTGGTGGAGTTGACCGAGGGACGGGCCCCGCGCGCGCTCGGCACGCCACAGATGTATGAGTCGATCGCCCTCAGCAGCGACGGCAGGCACATCATGGCGAGTTATTACGAGCGCCCCTTCTCCTTCATCACGAGCTATCGCGGATTCCCCGGCCGCACCGTGATCGTGGACCGGAGCGGGACACTCGTCTCCACGATCGACGTACGCCCGTTGCGTGAAGGCGGCGGCGGCTTCCGGCAGGGCGGCAGCGGGATGCGCTCCGTCGCCTGGCGTCCAGACGTGGGCGGATTGAGCTTCCTTCGTCGCGCCGGCGCCGCCGGGGATCAGGTGATGCTGCTCGTCGCCCCCTTCGACACGACGGCAGCGACCGTCGTCGCGACCAGTCCGGATCCGATCCGCAGCATCGCTTACAGCCGTGACGGACGGCGGGCGTTCGCGACCGTCACCAAGGGGGGCCTCGCAGGCGTCGTGCAGTGGGAACTCGGCCAGCCCAACCCGGAGCGCCGGCAGATCGTCCGTTTCGCTCATCCGGACAGCCTCTTCACCGCGCCGGGTGAGCTGTGGACCGAGCGCACGCCAAACGGCATCGAGTACGCGCTCGTCTCATCGGCCAACGATGCCGTCTACCTGCGCGGCGACGGGCTCACCCCGGACTTCAAGCCGCAGCCGTTCGTGGATCGGGTATCGCTCGCCGACACGTCCCGTGCCCGTCTGTTCGAGGGCGCCAGGACCACGTGGGATCGCCCGCTGGTCGCGCTCGATCCGGACCTCGGCCAGATGATCGTGAGCCGCGAGGGGAAGGAGTTGTTCCCGGACAGCTACCTGTGGACCCCTGGCGCGGCTCTCGTCAACCTTACCGGCAACCGGAATCCGTTCCCGGAACTGGCGGCAGCGAAGCGGATCGACTTCTCCTTCAAGCGTCAGGACGGCCTGGAAGTCCAGGGACGGATATCCCTGCCCCTCAGCTATCGTGAAGGACAGAAGGTACCGGCCATCTTCTGGACCTATCCGCGCGAGTTCACCACGCCCGAGGGCTACAGCCGCGCCGCCGTGCGTGCGCGCAACCATAACGCCTTCACGAACCTGACCTGGCTGCGCTGGTCGGAGCTGTGGCTCACACAGGGCTACGCGCTCGTCTATCCCGACATCCCGATAATCGGCGAGAACTACAACGACACCTACATCTCGAGCATGGTGGATGCGATGTATGGCGCCATGCGAGCGGTGGACAGGCTGAACGTGGTGGACATGGATCGCATCGGCCACGGGGGGCACAGCTACGGCGCCTTCGCGACGCCCAATCTGCTGGCCCACACGCCCTTCTTCCGG
>CALCHX010000160.1 GCA_937906875.1 uncultured Gemmatimonadota bacterium
CGATCTGAAGCCGCAAATCACGGTCATCACTCCCGGTGTCGACGACCTGGAGAACTCGCTGCACTTCTACCGTGACGGCCTGGGGTTCCCCACTCCAGGCGTGGTGGGCAACGAGTTCGAGCATGGGGCAGTCGTGTTCATCGAGCTCCAGCCTGGCCTTCGCCTGGCGCTCTGGCTGCGGCGGAGCATAGCTCACGACACCCGACTTGCCGGATGGTGCGTTGGCGTATGCGTTTGTATTGCCGTTTCCTCCCTTCCGGACCTACTCGCCCTCACATGAGACCAGGCATGCCGGAATGGGCGCCTGGCGAGCCGAAAGGAGTTTCCGACACGGTCTCAAGTTGGACAGGAAGGAGCTCGTGCCGGTGACCAGACGTGGGCCCGAAACGTCCACTCATCCGGGGGACGTCGGGCGGCTGGCATGATCACCTGTGACGCCCGCCTTTGCTCGGTCTACATGGTACGTAGCGGGAAGCCACGATCGTCCCTGTCTTCCATGCCCACATCCAGATCCGGGTCACGGCTGTCGTATCACACATGCGCGACCGGACGCGTCCATCCAGAATGCAGCGCGAGTCATCTGGCCATGACGCGGCTTCGTCCCACAAGGGCGTCCTCGACATGATATCTACATCCTGCCCCAACTGCCGCACCAGGGTCGAGATCCCGTTGTGGCGACTGATCCCGTCGCGCAATACGCCGGCTTCAATGACGTGCAGGCGTTGCCATCATTCCGTCGGACTACCAGACTGGTGGCACTGCCTGACCATCTTCTGCGTCTGCATGCTGGCGATCGTGCTCTACATGCTGTCCGGAAGCACGTCGGTGGCCGCCGGTCTCCTGATGTTCGTCGTCACCTACGCCGTATTGATGATCATCGTCAACGCTCTCTTCCTGCTGTTGGGGGGGCGCCTCGTCATGCGTCGGTAGACGGTCGCAGCACCGCTGATCACCAGGGGCGCATCGCGCGCGCCCTCCTCCGTAGCGCGCGGCACACCGTCGCCTCCCGGGTCGCTCCCGCCCTCACTCCTGGCCCCTCCAGATATCAGCGCTCCCTGCCAACGACGCGTAGGACGGTTACACTCAATTGCCGCGTAGCTGCCTCGTCCCCCGCCTCCAGCCCATCTTGCCATGTCCATGCCCGCCACCGTCCGACACGTCCGCTGGGCCGACCTGCCCAAGGAGCATGTCACCGATCAGCTCTCGCGCCGCCTCGTGACGGGCGACCGCATGATGCTGGCGCACGTCTACCTCGAAAAGGGCTGCATCGTACCGCGCCACTCGCACGAGAATGAGCAGATCACCTGGATCGTCGAAGGGGCGCTCCGGTTCTGGATCGGGGAGGACGGGGCCGAGGAGGTAATCGTGCGCGCCGGCGAGGTACTGCACATCCCGTCCAACGTTCCGCACATGGCCGAGGCGCTCGAGGACACCCTGGACGTGGACATATTCAGTCCCATACGCCAGGACTGGCTCGACCGTACCGACAGCTACTTCCACGACAAGGTGGAGCGCTAGCCCGTGGACCTCGGCATCCGTGGCAAGGTAGCCATCGTCGTCGCGTCCAGCCGTGGGCTGGGCAGGGCGTCGGCCCAGGCGCTCGCCGCCGAGGGGGCCGACCTCCTGCTCTGCGCGCGCGGCGAGACGGCGCTGCGTACCACGGCCGCTGACATCCGTCGCACGACCGGCGTGCGGGTAGTGGATGTTGTCGCCGACGTCGGTAGTCCCGCCGGCATCGCCGACGTCGTCAGGGCGGCCGAGGACGAGTTCGGTCGCGTGGACATCCTCGTCACCAACGCGGGCGGACCCCCGGCGGGGCCGTTCGAGAGCCACGGGCCGGAGGCCTGGGAGACCGCCGTGCGCACCAACCTGACCAGCGTGGTGGAGCTCGTGCGCGCCTGCCTGCCGGGGATGCGGGCGCGCCGGTGGGGGCGCATCGTGAACATCACGTCGATCGCCGTCAAGCAGCCGGTCGACAACCTGATCCTGTCGAACAGCGTGCGGGCAGCCGTGACCGGCTTCGCGCGCACGCTGGCCAACGAGGTCGCGCCGCACGGCATCACGGTGAACAACGTGATGCCTGGCTACACCCGCACGGCGCGCGTGGAAGAGCTGGCGGAGCGGACCGCTGCACTCGAGGGCAAGACGCCCGAGGCGGCCTATGAGGCCTGGGAATCGCAGATTCCGATGGGCCGCCTGGGGGAGCCGGCGGAGTTCGGCGCGATGGTCGCCTTCCTCTGCTCCGCGCAGGCCAGCTATACCACCGGCGCCTCCGTCCCGGTTGACGGCGGCTGGATCCGCAGCCTTCTCTGACCGACCCATGACCAGCACCCTTCCCGCCGCCGACAGCCAGTCGCACGACGTCGTACCGCCGCTCGCGGCCCGTGTCGCGCAGCTCTCCGGCGAGGGCGCGCTCGACGTCTTCCGCCGCGCCACGGAGCTCGAGCGCGCCGGCCGTTCGATCGTCCATCTGGAGCTCGGTGCCCCGGACGTGGATGCCCCAGCTCACGTGGTGGACGCCGCAGTGGCTGCGCTGCGCGCCGGCGACGCGCGCTACGTGGCACCGCAGGGTATCATGGAACTGCGCGAGGCGATCGCGGCCGACGTCCGCTCGCGCGGAGTCGTGGCCGACGCTGATCAGGTGATCGTCACGCCGAGCGCGAAGACGGCCGTCTTCTACGCGATGATGGCGACCGTGGAGCCGGGTAGCGAGGTACTGGTCCCCGATCCTGGCTTCCCGATCTACCCGTCCATGGCGCGCTTCGCCGGCGGCGTACCGGTGGGTTACGCGCTGGATGCCGACAACGCGCCCGACGTGAACGACATCGCCGCGCGCATCGGTCCGCGGACGCGGGTGGTCTGCCTCAACTCGCCCAACAATCCGACCGGCGGCGCACTGGACGAGGCGGCCATGGCGCGGCTGGCCGAGCTGGTCGTGCGGCACGACCTGAGGGTGGTCACCGACGACATCTACTCCCGCCTCGTGTTCGAGGGCGGGCGGGCGCCGGCAATCGCCGCCTGCGAGGGCGCGCGCGCGCGCACTCTTCTCGTCGACGGATTCTCGAAGACGTACGCCATGACCGGGTACCGGCTCGGCTACCTGGTGGTGCCGCGCCCGTGGGTGGAACCGCTCGTGACGATGGCCGTCAACGGCCACACCTGCGTTCCACCGTTCATCCAACGCGCGGGCGTCGCCGCGCTCACCGGGCCGCAGGACATGGTGGCGTCGCAGATCGCTGCCTATCGTGCGCGGCGCGACCTGCTGGTTCGCGGCCTGAACGCGCTACCCGGTGTGCACTGTCCGGTGCCCGCCGGCGCCTTCTACGTCTTCCCCGACTTCTCCGGGTTGCTCAGCGCGCACGGCCTCACGTCGCGGGCCTTCGCCGACCGGCTGCTCGAGCGGCACGGGGTGGCGGCGATCGACGGTGCCGCGTTCGGGCCGCGCGGCGAGGGGCGCCTGCGTCTCTCGTTCGCTTCAGGGCAGGCGGACCTGGACGCCGCAGTCGCACGGATCGGCGAAGCGGTCGCGAGTGTCTCCCGATGACATCGGAGTCATCCCTTCGTCGTTGAAGCACGCATGAACTCGGCGAGCGACCGGTCGCGGCAACGCTGGGGACGCTCGCCGAGCGGAGCCGCCCACCATCATCCGCGGCCGCAACCGGACTGGCGATCGCAGCGGCCGCCGCGCGAAGGAGTGGCGCTCTACCTCGATGGCGACCAGGCGATGGTGCCTGGCCGCCCGACACGCGGGTGTGCTACTTCCGCCATCCCAGCCGCATTCCATTCCCGATCACCGCCAGCACCGACAGTTGGTGGATCAGCATCCCGCCGGCCATGTGGACCCTGCCCATGAGCACCCCGGTGAGCAGCGCGCCCACAGTGACCAGAGCGATCACCAGATTCTGGCGCATGTTGCCGAGTGTCGCGCGGGAGATATCGATCGCCTCGGCGATCTTGCCCAGGTCGTCGGTCAGGAGGGCGATGTCGGCGGTCTCGATCGCGATATCGCTTCCCGCCGCGCCCATCGCGATACTCGTGTCGGCGGCGGCCAGTGCGGGCGCGTCATTGATGCCGTCGCCCACCATCGCCACGTGGTAGCCAGCGCCCTGTAGACGGCGGATATGTTCCAGCTTCTGCTCGGGCAGGAGCTCGGCGTGGACCTCGTCGATCCCGACCGTCGCCGCGATGGCGCCCGCGGCCGCGCGGTCGTCGCCGGTGAGCATCACCACATTCCGTACGCCGGATCGATGCAGTTGCGCCACCATCGGCGCGGCGCTGGGCCGGGCGGTATCGGCGAGCCCCAGGATCCCGCTCACCGCGCCGTCCACCGCGACGAGGACCGGAGTCCGGCCGCGCGCGCGGAGTTCGGCCAGTCCCGCGTCGATCCCGGCGTCCAGCTCGATGCCGAATCTGTCCATCAGTCGACGGTTGCCGACCACGATCTCGCGGCCTTCGTGGTTGGCACGGAGTCCCATTCCGGCATGTTCGTCGAGCTGGTCGGGGGTGGGAAGTGGCCCATCCTCGAGCGCCGACTCCACTATCGGGCGACCCAATGGGTGGCCGGAGCCGGCTTCGGCAATCGCGGCCCAACGGATGACTTCGCGCTCCTCGGGCGACCAGCGGGCGTCTGCCCATGTCTCGTCTACTCCGTCCGGCCCAGCTCCTCCTATCTCGAAGGACGGGTCGGAGAGAGGCGGTGTCCATCCGGAATCGAGCGCGCTCGCGCTGGTTTCCTCAACCACCGCGACCAGCTCCTCCTCCACAGCGCCTGTTTCCGCCACGTCCAACCACGGTAGAGTGTCACCCGTACCCACGCCCGCACCCACGCCAGTGACGGTTCCGGCGCCGACTCCGCGCGCCAGCACCACCTCCACCAGCCGCGGACGCCCCTCGGTCAACGTGCCCGTCTTGTCGACGGCGAGCGCGGTGATACGCCCGGCGTTCTCCAGGTGCTGCCCGCCCTTGATCAGGATGCCGGCCCGCGCCGCACGACCGATGCCGGCCACGATCGAGACCGGCGTCGAGATCACGAGCGCGCCTGGGCAACCCACCACCAGCAGGGTGAGCGCGAGGTGCATGTCGCGGGTGAACAGGAATGCCAGCACCGCGAGCCCGATGATGGATGGGGTGTACCACGCGGCGAAGCGCTCGATCATTCGCTGCGTTGGCGCACGCTCTTCCTGCGCTTCCTCCACGCGCCGGATGATCCGCGCGAGTGTGGTGTCCGCACCCACCCCAGTCGCCTTGATCTGGAGCATGCCGTTGTGCGCGATGGTACCAGCGTAGACCGGCTCGCCGCTCGCCTTCTCGACCGGGATCGGTTCGCCGGTGATGGTGCTCTCATCCACCGCCGCCGCACCGGTCAGCACCTCTCCGTCCACCGGGATCTTCTCGCCCGGCCTGACGAGGACAATCTCGCCGGGGAGGACCGCGTGGGCTGGCACCTCGATCGTGCTGCCATCACGCAGCACCGTGGCCTGTGCTGGAGCCGCTTCGAACAGCTCGCGGAGTGCGCCGCGGGTGTGGCGCATGGTGCGAGCCTCCAGCCATGCCCCTACCATGAAGAGGAAGGTGACCGCCGCGGCCTCCCAGTGCTCGCCGATCACGAGGGCGCCCGCCGCGGCGATCGTGACCAGGAGCTCGATGCTCAGATGTCGCACGCGGAGCGAGTTCCAGGCGCGCACGGCGATATCGGAGCCGGCGAGGAGCGCGGCCGCGGTCATGAGTGGACCCCAGAGGCTCTGCGAGCCCAGGCCGTAGCGCGTCAGCAATGCGAGCGCGATCAGGCCGCCGCTGCCGGCGGTCAGCCAGAGCCGGCGCTGGACCGGGTTGGTCAGTCGTATCATAAGTCTGGACATCGTTCTCTCCGCTCCTCAGTCGTCCCTCTCCCCGCGGCATCACGCGTCGGGGAGAGGGCAGTGTGGGGCTGCTCAGTAGGCCGAGACCGCCGATTCATAACCAGCCCGGCGCACGGTGTCGACCAGTGTTTCAGGCTCCGTCACCGTCGGATCGTGACGGACCTCGATGCGGCCGGTATTGAAGTGCACCTTTGCCTGCTCCACGCCGGGAAGGGCGCCGAGCGCTTTCTCGATCTTGGGGACACAACTGGGGCAGGAGAGCTCCTGACTGCGTAGCAGCGTCGTCACCAGTCGGTCAGTCGTATGAACAGTCATCGTCTGCTCCTCAGTTCGGGTGCGGGTGCTGCGCGGCGCCGGTCACCTTCGGCGCGTCATGACCATGGCCGTGGCCCGATAGCATCCCCTCCAGCTCCTCGGCCAGGTGCACGAACTGGACGTACGCCTCCACGTACTCGCGTCCGGCGGCCACATCAGTCGGCGCGAAGTCACGTCTGGCCATGACGTGCGCGAAGTACTCATAGAGTCGCTCATCGAGCGCGGCAACCAGAACCTGTCGCAGCTCCTTGCTCGACCCACTACTGAGCGCCCGGTCGGCGGCGGGAACCGCCTTGCCCAGATCGGTGCCGGCCGGCTTCAATCCCGTGTAGGGCTCACCCTCACCCTCGCGGTGAATCCGGACCACGGTCTCGAAGAAGTACCGGTCCGCGAGTTCGGCCGCCGACTCACCCAGCGCCCGAACCTTCAGCGTGTGCTGGAAGGCATGCCGGACCTCGGCCTCGTCCTTGTCCCGCACCCAGATCAGCATCGGTGCCAGTTCTCCGGTGGCCAGTGCGCGCTGCGCGGCCAGTACCACCGGACCATCCATCGTGTCGCAGTGTGCGTAGGCCGGGCTGGCGCCCAACATCAGCATCGTGAACACCCCCGCCGCGACCGTGATGAGCTGAATCCTTCTCGAACGCTTCATGATCTCCACCCTTGTAGTTGAACTGTTTCCCCTGACCTCTCAGTGCCCCTGCGCATCCAGCGCATCCAGGAATGGGCAGTCGCCCACCGGGCCGTGGGCCTTGCACGACGTCGCCAGCTCCCGGAGCGCCGAACGGATTCGCCTCAGGTCTGCCATCTTCTCCCCCACATCCTTCAGCTTGGCCTCCACGCGGCGGTGTACATCCGCGGATGTCGTCTGTGGGTCGACGCGGAGCGAGAGCAGGTCACCGATCTCAGCGAGGGTGAACCCGAGGGCCTGCGCCCGCCGGATGAAACCCAATCGCGCCACGTCACTCTCCGGGAACTCCCGGTAGCCCGACTCCCGCCGCGGTGGCTCGGCCAACAGGCCGCGACGCTCGTAGTAGCGCACCGTCTGCACGTTCACACCCGCCTCCCGCGCCAACTGCCCGATCGTCAATGTTCTCATCGTCATTCTCCTGCTGCGGTAGGCCGGCACGAGTGCGCCAGCGTCAGTTGCAAGTACAAGGTAGACCCTGTACGTAGGTACCGAGTCAAGGGGCAGTAATCCGACGTTCCGCGTCACCTCTGGAGCGTCACTGGTTGGGTGCGCGCGGGCGCTCGTCGGGGGTGGCACCGGATGTGGAACCCTGTCTGGCGAGATCCGGCAGGGACCTCCGGCCCATGCAGTCCTTCACGCGGGTTCCGCGGGCCTGAACAGCGCCATCCTGGTGACCGATCGCTCAGCCGCGGGCCACCTCACGAGCCGTTCAGCCTGTCTCGCGAGTGACGTATGGATCGCCGATCTGGCGAGGATGGAGCTCGGGTCATCAGCCTGCTCAGCTTCCGTAGGCACGCAACTTGACACCTATGTTTGGCCAGCGAGGGATCTGACCTGGATCCGAGCGACTCCAGGAGAACGAGGCGCACCGCGAGGGAGTGGTGACTCGCCTCGCTTGAGGGGTGCATTTTACGGCGCGTTGGTGCACCCCTCTCGTCGCGCGGCGACATCTCGACCCGATCATTGACGGTCCCGCCCTCTGTCCCGGGAAGCATTGCCCGGAACGGAAGTGATCCACGAGCGCCTCGTCGCCGGGCTATCTCCCGGTGTCCATCAGCCAGTGCGATCCTGTCCGTGTGCAGGGCGCAGGGTCCGGGTAATCCGGACAGACTGGCCAGTGCACTCGTCAACCATACACTGGCCGAAAGGCCGGTATACAACCAGGGGTGAACAGTGATTCAGAACCGATTCATACATCTGTCGACGTTGGCAATCGTCGGACTTGGCCTGGCGTCCTGTGCGCCACCTGACGGTCAGGGAACAGCGGAAAGCGTCGCCAGCGAGGCTGACCGTGGCCCACTGGAGTATCGCGATTTCGGCAACGATCCGTTCGTCTTCAACATCGAGGACTACACGAAGGGGAACGACACTTTTCGTACGGCGTTGTGGACCGGGGAGTACATGCAGCTCACTGTGATGAGCCTGCTCCCGGGGGAAGATGTGGGGCTCGAGGTGCACTCCGATCATGACCAGTTCATCCGGATCGAGGAGGGCGAAGGGCTTGTGAGAATGGGTGATGCCGAAGACGACCTGCCGTTCGAACGGAGAGTGCAGGACGACTTCGTGATCATGATCCCTGCCGGCAAGTGGCACAACGTTATCAACGATTCGGACAGGCCACTGAAGCTCTACTCCATCTATGCGCCGAGGGAACATGAACGCGGTACGGTTCACAAGACCAGGAAGGACGCGATGGCTGACGAGCACGACCAGTAGCTGAACGAGGGGAAGTGCGTGTGAATCGAGAAGGACGTCCTGGGTCATGTGACGTACGCGGTCCCGATGATGCCGAACGCCCGCGCCGCCAGGCCATCGCAGCGGCAGCCGCCAGGTCCAGGTGCCGACGCGCGCTCCGGCATCCCTGCCAACGACCACTGCCGTTGTCGGAAGCGATGCGACTTGCGTCCGCCTGCTGTATGATTCGTTGGCAACACGGGTCAGTCGCCAGCCAGCATCAACACAATTCCCGCCACTGTCATGATCCCCAGAACGTCTCGCCCGGACTCGGACTCATACTTCATGGGCATCGCCATGGCGGTGCGCGCGCGAGCGGATTGCTCCGGTAACCGCGTCGGGGCGATCATCGTACGGGATAGAAGAATCGTGTCTACGGGTTACAACGGTACACCCGACAACATGACCAACTGCACCGATGGCGGATGTCACAGGTGCGCCAATCGGGCGGACTACCCATCGGGAACCGGATACGACCTCTGCATCTGCGTTCACGCCGAGCAGAACGCGCTGTTGTCTGCGGCGAGATTCGGCATAGCGGTGGAGGGCGGTACGGTCTACTCGACCATGCGACCCTGTTTTGGATGCACGAAGGAGTTGCTCCAGGCAAAGATCAGTGCGGTGTACTTCATTCACGAGTGGTCACATCCGGATGCCACCCGGCAGGCCCACTACCTGCTGCTGCAGTCCCGATTCCCCGACGGGATCCGGCAGCTCAGCATCGAGGACCCACATGCCGATTGGGCGGTGACGAATCGGCGTCTTCAGCCCTCATCGGCGCCCGACGAGATCGGTCACGACCTGCCGTAACCCGGTTCCGCTCTCTCAGGTACGAGTAGGGAATGGAGACAGGGGCCTGGTGGCCTGAAATGGATGGACGCAGTTGCACCCGGCTGGTTACCGATCACCCTGAGGAGTTCTTCTGACCGACAGCGCCGATAACCGATCGTCGTATGATGCCATTGCTCGGATGTGGGACGCCCAGCGGGTGCATCTGAGCGATGCTGAGCAGCGGCTACTGGAGCTGACGCTGGAGGCCACGCGGCCGGGTGATAGTGTGCTGGATCTGGGGTGCGGCACCGGTCGTCCGATCGCCCAGTATGTCGTCGCTCGCGGCCTGTCCGTGACGGGAGTGGATCAGGCGCCGGGTCTGCTCGCGATCGCGCGAGAGCGCATGCCCCTCGAAGAGTGGGTGGAGTCACGTCTGGAAGAATTCGAGCCCGAAGGACAGTATGGCGCAGCCATAGCCTGGGACTCTCTCTTTCACATCCCGCGCGAACGGCACGCAGCGATCCTGCGCAGGGTGAGAGACGCGCTGCCGCCGGGCCGCAGACTGGCGCTCACGGCAGGTGGCTCCGAACATCCGCCCTTCACGGACACGATGTTCGGTGAGACCTTCTTCTATGACTCTCATGCTCCCGAAGCGATCGTGGATGTGCTCGAGCAGGCGGGCTTTCAGATAGTCCACGCCGAGTTCCTGAACCTGCCAACGACAGGCCGGGACAAGGGGCGCTACGCGATCGTGGCGGGCGCGGTCTGAGCTTTCTCCATGACCTTGCCGTTGCACGCGTGCGGGCCGACGCGGCTGCACTTCCGCCGCCGGTACCGGCATGCACTGTCCAGGCTCCGCGAGCGAATCGGTCATCGGTGCCGCGACGACTGGCAGAGTGGCGTGGTTCCCACCTTGCAGCAACTATTTGACCTGACACGCTCCTCTGACGACATTCGCTGCAGATCCGCGGCTCCGGGAGGGGTGTAGCCTGGGAGCCGCTACCACCGTACAATCGATCTCCATGACGACACGCCGGTACGGGGAGGAGGAGGTACGCGAGATCTTCAGTCTCGCGACCACGGGCGGCGCGCGCGAGCGCCCTCTTGCTGGCGACTCCGACGGCCTGAGCCTTCAAGAGCTCCAGCGCATCGGTGAGGAGGCCGGCATCGAAGCGGAGCGAGTAGCCCAGGCCGCAGCGAGTCTGGATGCCCGTGGCAGCGCGGCGCCCGTCCGCCGATCCTTCGGGCTACCTATCGGACTCTCGCGAGTGGTCGATCTTCCCCGCGCCCCGACGGATCTGGAGTGGGAGCGGATGGTCGCCGAGTTCAGGTCGACGTTCGGGGTTCAGGGCCAGACGACGGGCACCGGTGGGCTACGTGAATGGTCTCAGGGCAACCTCCACATCTGCCTGGAGCCCACCGAACACGGTCAACAGCTCCGTCTCAGCACGCTCAAGGGCGACGCTGTGGAGCTCAATGTGTTCGGGCTCGTGATGGCCGGGATGTCGCTGCTCATGGGTGCACTGGTCGCGGCCGCTGGCAAGCCGGGGAAGGCGCTCCTTCTGGTTGGCATGTTCGCGGCGATTGCGCTGACCACCTTCGGTATCAACCTGTTCAGGCTGCCGCGCTGGGCGCGCGAGCGCGAGCGACAGATGCAGGCCATCGCGGAGTACGCCGTGAAACAGCTCTCGTAGCGACAGGGCACCGTCGCATCGCACTCTCCAACCAGAGGAAGTCTTCCCATGTCCCGTCGGCAGATCTGGCTCGTCGCCCTAGCGCTCGCCCTCCTGCCAGCGGCCGCGCCGACGACGATGCGCGCCCAGCAGCCTCAGGGTCGCGCCTTCACCCTGGACGATGCGCTCACAGTTCGCTCGGCGCGCATCGAGGACGTGTCGCGGGACGGTCGCTGGATCGCCCTCACCACTCGGCTGCGGAGCGACGCTTTCGGCGTTGACCACGCCCGTTATGGCGATCCGACCTACGTCGCGCCGTCGCTCGCAGAGTTCACGCTGATCGACGCCACCACCGGCAAGTCGCTGGCGATCCTGCCGGGCAAGGTGGACGTGCGGGGCGCGACCTTTTCCAGGGATGGCAGTCGCCTCGCGTTCTTTCAGCGCAAGGATGACGGCTACACCCTGAACGTGGTGGACGTGGCGGCCAAGCGTAACCGCGTCGTGCCGCTGAAGACCGCGAGAGCCGTGGCGTCCAACTCCCCGCTCGTCTGGGCTCCCGACGGCAAGTCGTTGCTCGTCGCCCTCCGCCCCGACGGCTGGGCAGCCGGCGCGCGCGCGTCGTTCCTGCAACTCACCGAAGGATCGATCGTGGTGCAGGACGCCAGCCTCCCCTTCCTCTCGTGGGACAGTCTGCGCACCGTCGGCAGCCGGCAGATTCCTGCGGTCGTGACACTGGCCAACGGCGCGGTGCGTGAGGTGGTGGGCGAGGTCGACATGCGCAGCCCTCAGTTCACCGCCGACGGAGCGTCGATCGTCTATTCCGTGGCCACGCCCAGGAAGACCTCCTACGACAACAAGACGGGCACCGACTATGGCGTCTTTCACCTGCAGCTTGCCGACGGCAAGGTGGACACGCTGGTCAAGCCGGCCGATCATCGGCTAACGCCACAGTGGAATGAGAGCGGCACTGCGTTTGCCTACGCCGACAAGGGAAACGTGTTCGTCCGCTGGGTCGACGCCGACAGCGCCCGCAACCTCACCGAGAAGTATCGGAAACCCCGACCCGGCGCCGACACCACCCGGAGCGACAGCACGAGGGCCGATACGACAAGGACCTCGTTCTCCCTCGTCGCCTGGCGCCCGGACGGAGACGCACTGCTGGTGAGCACGAAGGACGGGTGGCATGTGATTGATCCGCGTACCGATTCCATGACCATCGCCTATCCATTCGAGGCCGACACCGCCGAGCGTCCCACGCGAAGCTTCCAGTCGTGGAGCCGCGACGGGCGATATCTGTTCGTTACCAGATCGGCGAAGGATCACTGGGCGCGCGGTATCGAGCGCTACGACCTGGCGTCGAGGCAGGCGACGGCGCTGGCCAGCGACGCCAACGTCTACTCGTCGTGGAATGTGTCGGACGACGGCTCGCGGTTCGTCTTCGCGCGTTCGGACGGTGACCGTCCGAACGAGATATACACGGCCGGCCGCGACTTCACCGACGCCCGCGCTCTCACCAATCTCAATCCCCAGCTTGCCGGAGTGGCACTCGCGCACTCGGAACTGGTGAGCTATCTGAACGCGGACGGCAAGAGGCTCTACGGGGTGCTCTACTATCCGTACGGCTATCAGGCCGGCCGGAAGTATCCGCTGGTGGCCGAGGTGTACGAGACGTTCTTCGACAATGGCTACAACGAGAACATGAACCTGCTGGCGGCGCAGGGATGGTTCGTCTTCCATCCCAGTGTGGACCTCGAGATCGGCTACCCCGGCGAGGCATGGGTGAAGGGCGTGACCGACGGCATAAACACGCTGCAGGAGAAGGGTCTGGTGGACGGCACGAGGCTGGGCGTGACGGGCCAGAGCTACGGCGGCTACGCGGTCAACCTGCTGATCACCCAGACCAACCGCTTCAAGGCGGCTGTGAACATCTCCGGCAAGGTGAACATCATCTCCTTCCTGGGAGACAGCCCGAAGATTGGGACGCGCAACTACAGTGCTGCGGAGAACGGGCAGGACCGCATCGGCCAGACTCTCTGGGAAGCGCCCATGAAGTACATCCAGCACTCGGCGATCTTCTTCGCCGATCGCATCAAGACGCCGCTCCTCATGTTGACGGGCAAGGAAGACTGGAACGTGCCGAGCACCAATGAGCGTGAGATGTACTACGCTCTACGGCGGCTGGGGAAGGAGGCGGTGTGGGTGGAATATGCGAACGCCGGACATGGGGCTGGCAGGGCGGGGAACGTGGACCAGTTCAGGGATCACTGGACGAGGATGTTCCAGTGGTTCGGGAGGTACTTCGAGGGAACGGGCACCACCGCCAGCGCAACGGAGAACGACCGCTGACGTCCGGCGTCCAGGCACCCCGGTTGCTGGACCTGATCCGATTTTACGAGCCCCCGGACCCCCGACTTCGAGCCTCCAGCCACACTGCAATCAGTTGTCCTCGCCCCTCTTTCGGGCTCGTGCCACTGCGGTGATGTTGGCGTGCAGACCCTCCGGGTCCCACTGCTGGTCGGTGACTTCGAGACCGGATCGTTCGATTGCTCGGACCATGTCCTTCATCGGCCATCGGTAGGCAGTCGTCGCCGGGTGACGGAATGCCTGGATGCTGGGACCTGAGAAGAAGGAGACGAGGAGGGAGCCGTCCTGCTCGAGGAGCTCACGCAGCGTGGCCAGGGCCGTCGGCAGTTCGTCGGGGCCGAGATGGATCAGGGAATACCAGGCGAGGATCCCTGACCAGCGCTCTCCGGATCCTGCGAGGTCGGCGAGTGAGGCGTGCCGGAAGACCACGGTGGGGTGATTGCGGCGGGCGATCTCGATGAACTGGTCGACGGGTTCGAGCCCCTGGACGTTGTGACCCAGGGAGGCGAGGTGACCGCTCCAGCGTCCGGTGCCTGCGCCGACGTCGAGGATGCGACCGGAGACGGACTCGGCCCACGGCTCGATCACGCGACGGTCGGGGTCGTGAGAGGACACCACGGTACCGAGCATGTCCGCCAGGTCGGCTGCCCTGGCGCCGTAGGCCTGGGTGACCTCATCCGTTGCCATCCATCCCTCCGTAGGTCGTCGTCGCGCCGGTCCACCGTCCACTCGCGGAGCGAGGCACGCGGAATCAGTCAGCGAGTGTCGCTCGCGCACTGGTCCGACACAAGGGCGGGGGCGTCAGGGGCTCCGCGGCGCGCTGCGTGTTCAGGGTGTTCCGCTGCAGCACGTTCAATCCAGAAATATGAACTCGATATCGTTGGTCATCACATGAACAGCTCTGAAATCCCTTATCGCCCTTATCTGATGTTCGATGTCGGGCGGGACGACAAAACTGTCTCCCTCCTTCAGGACGTGGTCGGTGCCCGCCAATGCCAGTACACATTCCCCCTGCAATACGACCAGCACGGACTCGATGGTTGCAATGTGTCTGGGCAGGAGCTCTCCTGCCCTGGCCTCCATCTGCTTCGCATTGAATTTCTCCCCTGTAGCCAACTGCGTTATTCTGGGCCGGGTGACTCTGGTCATCTCGCATCCGGTTGAATGATTGTCGAACTGTAACGGCAGTTGACGTGTACGGGCGCCGATTACCCGGCGAGCGGAGTGGACACACCGAGCTTGTAGCCATCCGGGTCGAGGAACTGGAACATCCGTACGCCCCACGGACGATCGGCCGGCTCGTCCAGGAGCCTGGCGCCAGTCGCCTTGATGCGTTCGGCCGCCGTATCGACGTCGGTGGCGCTCGGCACGTTGATCTGCAGATAGAAGCCCTGTCCCTTGACCCGGTCCCAGCCCAGCTTGCCGTCATCCTGGTTGAGGACGATGCGGCAATCGCCCGCGCTGATGACCGCGGCGACCACCTTGCCATCGTGTTCGAATGACTGCTCCACCGCGAAGCCGATGGCGTCCCGATAGAACGGGATCGATGAGGCCAGCTCCTTGCAGGTGAGCGAGCAGCCCAGGTTGGTCGCGTTGATCACGGCAGGTGCAATGGTCATTGATGCCTCGGTAGATGGTCACTGGATGACGGGGAACTACCCGTAAGGTAGCGGGCAATATGGTCCATGTGTGGCGGCACGGCGGCATCGCAGTAGCGGCGTCAGCGTTTGCAGCGATCGTGGGAGCGTTGACGTTGTCCGACCTCCTTGGGCGTGGGCGTGGATCGAGGCATCCCCTACGCTTCTCATCCGAGCGCCGGAGGATATACCATGACAGGGGCTGACGGGCCGGACCGCGTGACGGCCAGTCTGCTGAAGGAGTTCCTGGAAGCGTTCAATCGCCATGATCTCGACGCCATCATGAGCTACTTCGCGGACGACTGCGTCTTCTACATGCCGCGTGGCGCCGGCCCGCGCGGTGACCGTTACGTCGGCAGGGCCGAGGTACGGGCGGGGCTGGCCACGCGATTCGAGGGGATCCCGGACGTACACTATGGCGACGATCGCCACTGGGCCGGCGATGACTTCGGCGTCTCCGAATGGACGCTCACCGGCACGACGATGGCGGGCAAGCGGATCGAGGTCCGCGGCGTCGACCTCCTGGAGTTCTCGGAGGGTCGGATCACGCGCAAGGATTCCTTCTGGAAGATCGTGCAGTGACCAATCGCGCATGACGGGTAGCGACTCGCGCGCACAGGTGCTACGGTCGGGCACGGACGCCTGGCCTGGCCCGCGATCAGATTCGTTCGCCGCCCCCGGTGGCGTCGCCTGGCCCCGCACACCCGGCCGTCGCGTCCGAGCTGCAGTTGAGCGGACGTCCCGACAACGAGCGCGTGTACCTGTTGCGTTAGCCCGGGCCGGCCATACCCGTACTCATTCGTGCCTGAGCGCCCGTACCGGTTCCATCCGGCTCGCCCGCAGCGCGGGCAGCCAGCCGGCCCCGAGTGCCACGAACGAGAGCACCAGTATGGAGAGCGCGAAGACCAGCGGATCGTCGCCTTCGAGTCCGAAGAGGAGTGACTGCGCTGCACGACCGACACCGAAGGCACCGAGGACATCGATCGCCGCACCGGCTGCAATCAGCGCGGCCACCTGTCGCAACACCACCCGCTGCACTGTACGTGCGTCGGCGCCCAGGGCCATGCGCACGCCGATCTCACGCGTGCGCTGTGAGACGGAATACGCGAGCACGCCGTATAGTCCGATCGCTGCCAGTAGCGTCGCGATGACCGCGAAGGCCGCCGAGAGGATCGAGATCATGCGGTCGTTGTACTTGATGTTGGGTGCGAGGCCGACGATCTGGATGGTGAGCGAATCGGAACCGCCCGCACGACCCATGAACTTTCCCACCGCGTCCCGGCCCAGGCCGAACTTGTCGGCGAATGCCTGATTGACGATCGCGATGCGCGTCGTGCCGTACCGGTCGTTCGGCATCACGTCGCGGCCGGCCAGGAGCGATACGCCGAGCATCGTGAAGTAGTTGGCGCCGACCGCCGAATAGCGCGAGTTGCAGTCCGTGCCGGGCACGCACTCGAAGCCCTGCACGCGCACATCGTTGCCCCAGCTATCTCCCGACAGCAGTGGCACGAGCGAACTCGTCACACCAGTCACGCCGGGCGTCGAGGCCAGCTCCTCCTCGATGCGAGCATGGAGCGCGTTGGCGCGCAGCGTATCGTAGCCGACGCGCAGCGGTGAGACGGAGAAGGACACCACGTCATCGATCCTGATGCCGAGGTCCTCGCGACTCACGTTCGAGAGGCTCTTGAGGAAGAGCCCCGCCGAGATGAGCAACACGGTGGAGAGCGCTATCTGCGCGGTGACAAGCCCGGTGCGTACACGTCGTGCAGTATGCCCTCCGGCGATCTGTCCGGCGCCGGCACGGATGCTGGAGCTCAGGTCCGAACGCGTGGAATGCAGCGCCGGGAACAACCCGAAAAGCAACCCCGTCACGATCGCGAGCGCACCTGCGAAGATGATCACTCGGGTCTGCACCGTCAGGAGCAGCGTCCCCGACAGGTCGCCCGGCAGCGAGATCCCGATGGCACGGAGCGTCCACGACGTCACGACCAGGCTCGCGACGCCGCCCATCACGGCGAGCACCAGTGATTCGGCCAGCAACTGCGTCATGAGCTGTCGGCAACTGGCGCCGAGCGCGAGTCTCACACCCATCTCGGTAGCGCGGTTGGCGCCGCGCGCCAGCAACAGGTTCGCGATGTTGGCGCAGGCGATAAGGAGAACCACGGCCGTGATCGAGAGGAGCATCACGAGGGGCGTGCGCACCTCGGCGTGCATGGCACTCTGCCCGCGGCTGCCGGGTTCCACGACCATCTCCTTGGTCTTGAACCGCGCCATCGTCCGTTCGGTCATCGCCTGCTGCAGTGGTGCCTCGACGCCGGTCAGGATGGGTCGGATCACTCCATTGAGGCTGATCCTGGCCGCGTCGAGAGTCACTCCAGGCTTGAGCCGCCCAAAGACGTGGACCCAGTAGTCCCGGCGGTTCTCGAGTCCGTTGTACGTACCCACGTATGTCCGCGATTGCATTGGCACATGGATCGCCGGCCGCACCCCGAGTGTCGTTCCCTCGAAGCCCTCCGGTGCCACTCCCACGATCGTGAACGACCTGCCATTGGTTGCAGGAATCGTTGCCCTGAATCGGTCCTGGCATACTGAGATTGGCGAGCTCACCCGGCGCTGCAACCGGGAGCGGGCGCAACAGGATCTGGTCGAAGAGCGAGTAGATCGCGGCGTTGGCGCCTATGCCGAGGGCGAGCGAGAGGACCGCGACTGCCGTGACAAAGGGTGTCTTGAGCAGCATGCGGGCGGCGAAGCGGATGTCGCGCATGGGCGGGGCCGGGCTGGGTGATGGGCGCGTGGCGCCTGGCCCTCGCCTCGCTACATCGCCTCGGCCAGCGCGGCCTCGTCGATGTCGGCGTTCGAGTGAACCTTCTGTACGTCGTCCAGGTCGTCGATGGCGTCCAGCAGCTTGAGCAGCTTCGCGGCGTCGTCACCGGCGACGGCCACTTCGTTCTTGGCTATCCATGTCAGTTCGGCGGAGGAGACGTCGATGCCGGCCTTCTTCACGCCTTCCAGTACCTCGTTGAAGGCGGTGAAGTCGCAGGTGACCACGAACTCATCGTCACCGCCTGCCACATCCTCCGCACCGGCTTCGATGGCCGCCTCGAACACGGCCTCCTCGGTGTACCTGGTGGCGTCGATCAGGATCTGACCCTTCCGCTCGAACTGCCAGGCGACCGACCCGGTGGTACCCAGGCTGCCGCCGTGGCGACCGAGGGCGTGCCGGACATCGGCCACGGTGCGGTTCGCGTTGTCCGTCAGGGTCTCTATGTAGAGGGCCACGCCGCCGGGGCCGTAGCCCTCGTACGTGATCTCCTCATAGGAAACGCCTTCCAGGTCGCCGGTCCCCTTCCTGATCGCCCGATCGATGTTGTCCGATGGCATGTTGGCGGCCTTGGCGGTGTCCACGGCCAGGCGCAGGCGCGGGTTGAACTCCACGGCGCCGCCACCCTCGCGGGCAGCGACCGTGATTTCGCGGATGAGCTTGGTGAAGATGGCGCCCCGCTTGGCGTCCGTCGCCCCCTTCTTCCGTTTGATCGTCGACCACTTGCTATGTCCAGACAAGTTTCCTCCAGGGCTCCTGCGTGGTTTCGGTCGGAAAGCTAAGGGCAGGGGGGCGCATGGATCCAGAGGGGGTGCCTCTGTAGCCGCCAGCCAGCTATCGGCAAGGTCCGCGTCAACGCCGGAGTGTAGCGCGCCGTCCTTGTTAGATTGACGGCGCGCGCTGTAGGATCGCTACCCCCACCCTCCCGAATTGATGAAGATCGTGATCCGACCTGCGCGCCTGCTCGGTCTCTGCGCCACTCTCGGATGGCTGAGTGCCTCTCCGGCTCCCCTTTCCGGTCAGTCCACGACACGAATAGACGTGGAAGCGGCCCCGCGACCGGTTGCCGTCGCCGTCCGGGCCGCCAGCGCCATTGTCCTGGATGGCGTGCTGGACGAGGCCGCCTGGGCCGCCAGCGCCATTGTCCTGGATGGCGTGCTGGACGAGGCCGCCTGGGCCGACGCGCAACTACTGGACAATTTCATCCAGTCCAGGCCCGACGCGGGCATGCCATCCACGGAACGCACCGAGGCTCGGATCCTCTACGACGACAAGTTCCTCTACATCGGCGTGGAGTTGTATGATCGCGAACCGGGCAGGCTTGTCATCCCCAGCCTGGAACAGGACTTCGAGAGCAGCAATTCCGACATCTTCGGACTCACCCTGGACACCTTTCTGGACCGGCGGAATGCGTTCATGTTCCTGGTGAACCCCAAGGGGGCAGTGAAGGAGGCCCAGGACTTCGACGACTCCCGGCAGGAGAACGCCGCCTGGGAAGGAATCTTCGAGGTGCGGACCACCATCCATGATCGAGGGTGGACCGTGGAGTGGGCCATCCCCTTCACCACGCTTCGCTTCGACCCCAGCAGGGCGAGCCAGGATTGGGGCATGAACATGATGCGACGGATCCGGCGCAAGAACGAGGAGTCGTACTGGGCGCCGCTCGACCAGCGCGATCGCATCCACAAGATGTCCAGGGCTGGCACACTCAAGGGCCTGGAGGGCATCCGATCGGGCCGGAACCTGATCGTCAAGCCCTACGCCGTGGCGTCCCATGCCGGTGGTGCAGCCGCGGGCATCTCCAATGGGGTGAGCGGCGACGCCGGACTGGACCTCAAGTATGGCCTCACGTCGCGCCTGACCCTGGACCTGACGTATCGCACCGACTTCTCCCAGGTGGAAGTGGACCAGGAACGGGTAAACCTCACCCGGTTCGGCCTCTTCTTCCCCGAGCGACGGGACTTCTTTACCGAGAACTCGGGCGTCTTTTCCTTCGGGGACATCAGCGAGCGCAATTACCGGTCGGGAAGCTCGTTGTCGAGCTTCACGCTGTTCCACTCGCGGCGCATCGGTCTGGACGCATCCGGCCACGAGATCCCCATCGTGGCGGGTGGCCGCGTCACCGGCCGCGCCCTGGGCTTCGAGGTGGGCGCGCTCGACATGCAGACCCAGCGATCGTCGGGGCTGCCGGCGGAGAATTTCGCCGTGGGCCGGGTCAAGCGCACCGTGGAAGGGCTGGGGGATTTCGGGTTCATCGCCATCAATCGACAGTCCACCGACGGTTCCGGCACCTTCAACCGCACCTACGGTGTGGAGGCGAACCTGGCGCCGCACCGCTACCTGCGCGTGAATACCTACCTGGCCGGAGTGGATGACTCGGCACTGGGTTCGGACTGGGCGGGTCGGATCTGGGCGGGCTGGCGCGACCCGTTCTGGAACATCTCGGCGAGCACCAAGCGTGTCGGCGAGGATTTCGTACCGCGGGTGGGCTTCGTACGCCGACGGGGAGTGCAGCAGAGCTATGCCACCGTGGGCGTCCACGTGCGCCCTTCCAACCGCGCCTTCAATGAAGTGAATCCCCTGGCGGAGATGGACTACGTCACGGACATGACGGGGAGGCTCGTCACGCGCACCAGCAGGGGCTCCGTCGACGTGAGCTACCGGGGTGGTGGCAGGTTCGGTGTCGACGTGGAGGACAACTACGAATACCTGGACACGGATTTCGCCGTGCGTCCTGACGCCGTGGTGCCCGCCGGGGACCATTCCTTCCGAACCGCGGGGTTGAGCCTGGGCACCTCGGCGGGACGCCCGTTATGGATGCGGGCCAGCGTCTCCACGGGCGGCTTCTATAACGGCGACCGCACGCAGCTATCGCTGAACGGCCAGTGGCGCGTGGATTACCATCTGGCCTTCGACTTCTCGGCGGAGCGTAACGAGGTATCCCTGCCGGGCGCGCAGGGTTTTGCCGCCAATGTATATGGAGGCCGCGCTGTCTTCGCCGCGTCCACGCGCTTCTTCACCAGTGCCTTCGTCCAGTACAACGCCCTCGCCGATGAAGTCGTGACGAACGTGCGCGTGAACTACATCCACGCCCCGCTGTCGGACATCTTCCTTGTCTACACGGAGCGCCACGACCGCAGCGGCGCTACGCCCACCGACCGGTTGTTGTCGTTCAAGGTGACGAAGGCCGTGGCGTTCTAGGTCGCGGAGCGGCGGGACGGGTGTGACGTCCGTCACCCCATGCGCCTGGCGCAGCCTGTAGTCTGCCAGACACCTGCGTACGTCCACGCCAGTGTCCGCGCTCGTCACATCTGGCACCAGGTGGTGCAGACGCTCATCAATCCTCGCCGGGGGAACGGCGAACAACAGCCAGGTTAAACGATCATGAACATCACGCCCGATCGGACCGTGGGGTCCATTGTCGCCGAGGACTATCGCGCGGCTGCGGTGCTCACGAAGTACGGCATAGATTTCTGCTGCAAGGGCGGCCGCTCCGTGCAGGAAGTCTGCAAGCGGCAGAACATCGAGGAGAGCAGACTGATCGAGGACATCATCACGCTCCTGGCGCGCGACGCCAGGGAAGGTGAGGACGCCCGTGCCTGGCCTCTGGAGCAACTGGCGGAGCATGTGGAGACCGTGCACCACCGTTACGTGAGGGAGCGCGGGCCGATCATCCAGCAGTACCTGACCAAGCTCTGCAGGGTGCATGGCGGACGCCATCCGGAGCTGTTCACCATCCACGACGAGTTCAACGCTTGTGTGGACGCCATGGCCGTCCACATGGAAGAGGAGGAGCAGGTGCTGTTCCCCTTCGTGCGCAACCTCGTCCGGAGCGAACGCTCGGGTGAGGCGCTCGACCTGCCGGACTTCGGGACGGTGGAGAACCCCGTCAACATGATGATGGACGACCACACCGCCGAGGGTGAGCGCTTCGAGCGCATGAAGGCAGTGAGCGACGGCTTCACCGTGCCGGCCGATGGTTGTTCCACCTACGCCGCCGCGTTCAACATGCTCAGGGACTTCGAGACCGACCTGCATCGGCACATCCATCTGGAGAACAACATCATGTTCCCGCGGGCCATCGAACTGGAGAAGAGCCTGGCGCGTTCCACCAGTTGATCGGCCAAGGGAAGGAGGAATCTCGAGTCGCGATTCAACGCCGAGGGCGCGGACGAGAGCGGGACGTCCGCGCGCCGGCAGGCGGCGTCGATGGGCGTGGGCCGCGGTGCGGGCCCACGCCCATCGTTCAGGTCAGGCTGCGAAGCTACCGATGGGCCGCCAGGGCGGCCGCGATCGCCGGCGGCCGCCGATGGTGTGTGACCTGCTCGTAGTCGAACGCCAGGCTGATCAGCTTCCCCTCACTCCAGGCGCGTCCGAAGAAGCTTATGCCGGCGGGCAGTTGTCCATCACGTGAATAGCCCATGGGCACACTGATCGCTGGGAAACCGGTGCTGGGTGAGAACAGTTGACTGTTGTCACCGGCCGGTGAATTGAGATCGCCGATGAGCCGCGGTGGATTGCTCCAGGTGGGATACACCAACGCATCCAGTTTCAGCGAATCCATCAGGTGATTGACGGCCGTGCGCAGTTCGGCCCGCACCAGCTCACGCGTCTGGCAACCCCGACTGATCTCCGGCTCCTCCGTGACCTTTTCGGCGTCGCGGAGCCTGAGTTCCACGCTGGGATGATAGCCCCGGCTGGCCAACACCTCCGCCACCGAGTGGACCGGTGCATTCGCTCCGCGCTCTGCAAGGTACCGCTGCAGGTCGGCCCGGAAGCGGTTGCATCCACCCTGCTGCTTCCGTTGAATGGCGCTCAATGAATCGATGCGCGCATCGGCCACGATCGTGGCACCGGCGGCCTGCATGTCAGCCACGCTCCGGTCAAACAGCGACTGGATTTCCGGGTCCAGCGACGGTCTCTCGTATGCCTGACGCAGCACGCCGATCCGGGCACCCTTGAGCGCACCGCGGCGAAGGTACGCGCGATAATCCGCTTCGCGTTTCCTGTCGGCGTTCACCGTCACGGAATCGGCGGGGTCACTTCCCACCACCACGTTGAACACCGCCACCGCGTCCGCCACCGTCCGGGCCATTGGACCGGCAATGTCGGCCGTCGAATTCAACGGCACAACGCCGGCCCGTGAGGTCAGGCCCATCGTGGATCGGATGCCTACCAGGGCCAGATGCGACGACGGTCCGCGTATGGAATTGCCGGTATCAGTACCCAACCCGACCTCACCCAGGTTCGCGGCAACGGCGGCCGCCGTACCACCACTGGAACCGGCGGTCACGCGATTCAGGGCATAGGGATTCCGGGTGTAGCCGGGAAGGATGGAACTCACGGTCTCATAGGGCGAGAAGGCCCATTCAGCCATGTTGGACTTGGCGAGCACGATCGCGCCGGCGTCGCGGATCCGGCGAACCATGGTCGCGTCCTGTGCCGGTATCCACCCCGCCATCGACAATGATCCAGCGGTAGTCGGCAGGTCGATGGTCTCGAAGTTGTCCTTGACAATGACCGGAATACAGTGCAACGGACGGACGACCCCGCCGCGTGCGGCCTGTGCATCCAGTGAATCCGCGACAGCGAGCGCGGCCGGGTTCACCTCCACCAATGCATTGATGGCCGGGCCGCGCTTGTCGTACGCGTCGATCCGGTCGAGGTACTGCTGGACCAGAGCCCGGCAGCTCAGCGTGCCGGCACGAAAGGCCGCGTGAATATCGGCAATGGTGGTCTCAACCACCTGGAATGGCTCCGTCGGCGATGCTTGTGCGCTGACCTGGCCTGGGCGAGCGAGCGCGACCGTCACCAACAGGAGGCCCAGCGCCGTCCTTCGCAGGCTCGGCATCCGCTGTCCACGGGGAGAGTGGAGCATGTTCCCGATTGGTTATGCGTTTGATCCGGATCCTGTCATCGACCTGAGGAAGTCACGACAGGGCACCCTCGAATTTAATTCTTGACTTCCTCCAATGCTCCCACATCATTAACCGGTTTTGCCGGATTCATGGACCAGCCGCCGTGAGATCGGCGAGCCGATTGTGGGATTGCAGTTGCTGCACGGTGAACCTGGGATTCAGCGCAGGCAGGCTGGCAGTGGTGTCCGCATCCAGCGTGATCATCCACAACGAAGGGAGGAACCATGGCACGCAAACGGCTCGAACGTACGGCCATCCGTCCCGTGAAGGAGCGCGTCGAGGACGAGCTCATCCGGCTTCCAGGCGTGACCGGAGTGGACATCAACGAGAAGGTGACCGACGGTCGCCCCACTGGCAAGCTGGCGATCGTGGTCTATGTGGAAGAGAAGAAGCCGAAGTCGAAGCTCAGCAAGGAGGAGATGATCCCTGCGGAGATCGACGGGATTCCGACGGACGTGCAGGTGGAGAAGGTGGTGCTTCACGCCGCATTCGGCGCCATCGCTGATATCGAGCCATTGATCGATACGACCAAGTATCCGAAGATCCATGGCGGGATCAGTATGGGCCCTTGCCGATCGGTCTTCCTGGAGCCGCCGGACGTCCCTTCGCCCGGCAACTACATCTTCGCCGGCACACTCGGCGCCATCGTCCGGGACCGTTCCACGGGCGCGACGATGGCGCTGACGAACTTCCACGTGGCCTGCGTCGACGATGGCTGGTCGGCTGGCGACACCATGGCCCAACCATCCCGGCTGGACGGTGGAAGCTGCCCGACTGATCGGTTCGGCGTGCTCACCCGTGCGACCTTGAGTGTCAACGTGGATGGCGCTGTGGTCACCGTCGACTCCGGCAAGACCACCGAATGCTCCATCGAGCAGATCGGTGCGGTGAGAGGACAGGCTGTCGCGACACAGGGCATGGCGGTCCGCAAACGCGGGCGGACCACGGAGCTCACCTTCGGTTCTGTCGATTCGCTGGACGCGACCGTGTCGATCGACTACGGCGACGGGCTTGGCGTCCACGTACTCAAGAAGCAGATCAGGATCACGCCCGACCAGGCGCATAATGCGCGCTTCAGCGATCATGGCGATTCAGGGTCTGTCGTGGTGAACGGGGACAACAAGGTGGTCGGCCTGCTGTTCGCTGGTACCAACTCCGGCAGCGCTACCTATGCCAATCCGATCAAGGCAGCACTGGACGAGCTGAACGTCGACCTCTGCGTCAAGCCGAGGGTGGTACTCACGGTTCCGGTGATCTGCGGCGGTGTGGTCACCAAACCCGTGATCTGCGTACAGACGAAGCCGCAGGTTTGCAGCATCGTTACCAAGAAGGTCATCTGTGAGGTTCTGACGGCACCGGTCGTTTGCAAGATCCACACGTTGGCCTGCCCGAAGGTCACCCTGGCCTGCCCACCTGTCTCGCTGGCGTGCCCCTTTGACCCGGGTGGCCGGTTCCGCACGCACGAGAGCGAGTCTCCCGACCCGGCCGATGCCACCTACGGGCGGCCGGGAGAGAGCATCGACGACGCCTTCTGGCTCGGCTACTACACAGCTCTCGAAGCGCTTGCCGAGGCGGAGCAGGCGGAGCAGGAGTGACGTGAGGGAGGCGGCCTGGGGGAGGGCGCTCCATGCCCTCGTCGAGGAAGGGATGCTGGATGTGAACGCGGTGCTGGCGGGAGCGGTGGAGATAGAGCAGGCGTCCCGGTCCAATCATGTGGGGGTCGTCCGGCTCGACGATCAGCCCATCTTCGTGCTCAAGCGGAATCACATCGCGGTTGATCACGTCCATCCGTTCGCTGCAGAGGTTGCCGCCTATCGGTGGCTCGCCTCGGACCGGGACAGAGCCACCCTGGCGCCGCTGCTCCTCGCGGTCGTGGCCGATGACGTGATGGTGCTCGAACACGTCGCCGATGCCCAGTCATTCGGCGACGCGTTCGTCGCGTCTCCTGCCGACCAGACGGCCCTCCTGTCCAATCTCGGACGCCAACTGGGGACACTCCACTCGAGTCCGTCCGATCACGAGTGCCTGTCGGAACGGCGCCCGTGGGTGCTCGGCCTGCCTCGGGGAGTCGTTCCGGACATCTTCGCGTCCGACCCGGAGATCGCTGCCATGGTCGGGGATATCGGGGCATCGCCGGGCCTGCGGGCGGCGCTCGAAGAGCTGGAGTCGCGGTGGGCACCGCTGGTACCCTGTCATGGGGACGTGAAGTTCGACAACATCGTTCTCGGCACGGTTGGGCGATCGCGGGGCGAACGTCGGATGTGGTTGCTGGATTGGGAGTTCGCGGGACTCGGGTTGCCCGCGTGGGACCTGGCTGGCGTGGTCGACGGACTCGTTGTCCCAGCTCTTGTCTCGTTCGATGTCACCACCGCACTGCACCAGGCGGCATGCGCCCAGCCGGTCCTGGACGCATACCGTGCCACCGCGGGATTGGAACTTGCGCCCGACTGGCGTGAGATCCTGCTCGCGACTGTTGCCCGCCTGGCCCAGTCCGCCCTCCAACTCTGCGCGATGCGAGAGGAGCCAACCGATTCGGATGTCACGTCACGGCTGGTCCTCCAGGGCGCGATGGAGCTTTCACTGGAGCTTGCCGCATAGGTGAATCAACTGGCCTCCTCCTTCGGCCAGCCAGACGCTGGATGGAGACTGCGACTTCCCGCTCCTGTTGCTGCTCGCTCTCTACCGAGCTGACAATTGCCGAATGCCACGACCGTCCCGGAGCTACGACTCGCCGTGGATCTCCTTCGCGGATACCGTAGCGATACCAGCAGTTGCGAACCACTCGCGGCAATGCTGTACGAGGGTTGGTATGCGCGGGAGTTCGCCAGCATCCAGTTGCCGGCCAACTTTCCGTTCGATCTCGTCCAGCTCTGCCGCGCCGCCGACGCCATGGCGCTCAGGTGGGATGAAGGCTGGTCAGCCGACACGGTGTCGGCGAGCGGGCTGGTCATCGCTCGTCGCGGGACCGAGGTTAGAATGGCGGGCCGCTGTGATTACGTCTCCACTCGTCGTCCGGGGCTCATGGCGGTCGTCGGGGACAGCCTGGAACTCTCCGGCCGCCGCGACCGTATCGATGAGGACGGCGCGTGGTGGCGCACCGCCGGCCGTGGCTGGCGTTTCTCACGTGCGCCCGATGGGCTCGTCCGCCTCTACTGGAACTTCGAACTCGCCCATCTCGCGACTCTAGTCAGTCGGCTGACTTCGCTGTTGGCGGACCACGACGGTCCCTGGATGCTGAAGGTGGCATGTCACCCGGAGACCCACGTCCGGGCTGACGCGACCGTACTGTACCTCACCGCTGACATGGTCGGCGAGCTGGCGCCTGCTCTGGACGACATCTCGCGAGCTCTGGCAGTACACGCGAGACACGGTGCACCTCCTCTCTCACTCCCTATCCGCCCTGGTCTGGCGGCGTCAGTGGATCCGGGTGGCAACGAGAGTTTTGGACAGCATCGGTGCCGGCTCATTGTCGAGGCGCTTCACGATGCTGAACTCGCGGACTCATCCGCCGCGGTGAGCCTGCTCCTGGATCACATGCGAGAGGTCGGGGTCGAAGCTGACCGGCCGTATGCGCGCCGCTCGGACCCGCCGTTGCCATGGGAAGCATGATCGAGCTGAATGTCGACCTTCGCGATTCGGCGAACCAGATTGCCGATATCCTGCTGGAGACCTCGATCTCGGACGGCCGTTGCGCGACATGGCTCGGACCAACGATCAGGTCGGCCAGCGGGGAGGACCAGGCGATACAACGAACGGGCGACGCGACTCTCTACGACGGATCCGCGGGCATTGCCCTCGCCTGCTCGTCGGTTGCCGGAGTACTGCGGCGGGATGACCTCATGGATCTCGCCGTGAGGTCCGTACGGCATGCCATCTCGAGTTGCGAGCGGGTGGGCGGTACGGGACTGTACGATGGGATTGGCGGTATCGGGCTGGCAGCGCTGGTAGTTGGTGCGCGATCGACCGATGGCTCATTGCGCGACTGTGGCCTGAGGTTGCTTGCAAGGGTGGGCGCGGCGGAGGCATCAGGGAATGATCTCATCAGCGGACGTGCCGGGACCGCGCTGGCGTTCCTGCGGGCGGCCACGCTGACGGGCGACGAGCAGTGGTTCGAGCTCGCCAATCGAGCAGGAAGGGCGCTCGTCGAGCGTGCAGACCGGCGTCCCTGGGGCTGGTGCTGGCCCGAGGGCAACGAGGATCCTGGTCTCTGTGGGCTCGCCCACGGGTCGGCTGGGCCGGCGTGGGTGCTCCAGGAGCTGGCCGGCGCTGACCATGCCGGGAATGCGTTCGACGAAGCCATCGCGGGGGCTCGTCAGTACGAGCGCAGTTGGTTCAACGCCGCGAAGAGCAACTGGCCAGATCTGCGCCCGGGCGTGTCCACCCCGGCTGCTGCACCCCCCCACCCGACCTACTGGTGTCACGGATCCGTGGGCATCGGGCTCAGCCGTCTCGCGATGCAGCGCCTGCGGCCACATCCCGGCCTCGTGGCTGAAGCCGCGGCCGCGCTCCAGTCCGCCTGCGCCGCCGCGGTGGACGAGCTGTCAGCGGGCAAGGTCCCACACGGTCTGACGATCTGCCACGGCATCGCGGGTACGATCGAACTGCTGCTCGAGGCACATCTGGTGTTGGGCGACGACGAGCACCTCGAGATGGCTCGGTGGTTCGCCCGTCAGGCCATCGAACTGCTCGGACCGGAGGTCGAGGCCTGGCCAGGCGGTGTCCAGGACCATCCGGGCCCTGGTCTGATGAGCGGCCTCGCCGGAGCAATGTGCGTACTCACCCGTACCACCGCGCCGGAATCGCTCGGCTCCGTGGCGCTTCTGGCTCTCTGACGGAACGACGCCCGGACGGTCATCATCGAGAGGTTCGCGGCCGCCTGGCAGACGGCTCAATACCTCCAGCGTTTCGTGTCCGCTCCCGCCGGCGCGCTCCTCTCCATGTGCGCGGCCATCTTCTGCAACAGCTCGGGCAGGGGAGGGCCCCAGCAGTGCGGCGCTCGCGGCTGGTAGACGATCTCGCCGGTCCAGCGGGGTGAGGTCGTCCTGCTCAGGAAATCATCGAGCAGGTGCACCGCATTGTTCAGATAGTACGAGTCGGCGTCGCCGACATACACATTGAGCTTGTCGTACAGCCTGGGCCCGAGTGTCGACCAGTTGCGCTCCAGGAGCTCGCGCAGGTCGAAATGCTCCTTCCAGTACTGGGCGGTCTCGTGATCGATCACGCCCGTCTCCTTGTCCCAGATTCGCCTTGGATAGCCGTCATCGCCGACGGGTCCGTATGCCGCTTCCCAGATGTCCCACTGGCCGCCCGAGCGCGAGCGGTCACCCACCGTCAGTTCATACCAGTTCTCGTCCTTCATCATCGCCGCGATATTGCCGTCCGGACGGCGCACGTCGGGGCGGTCCACCTTCATCCACCCGTGGTCGATCCAGTAGGCGTTGGTGTCGCTGTAGATGTTCACGATCTGGTGGTAGCGGAAATCCACCGCGTCGGGACAGAGCGACCAGGTGCCCCCGTAGAACTCCGGATGGAATATCTGCTGGGCCAGCGAGATCCATCCGCCGGTCGACCCGCCCGTGAGCAGCCGCGCCCATGGCTCGCCAATCACGCGGAAGCGGCGCTCAACTTCGGGAATCAACTCCTGCATGATCGCGTCGTCGTACGGCCCCTGGTTCGGTGAGTTGACGGCGTAGGAGTCGTCGTAGAACGGCGACGGATGTTGCAGTGTGACGAGAATGACGCGCGGCGTCGAGTCGCCGAGCCAGGCCGCTGTCGCGCCCCCGCCTGGCGCACGCAGCGAGAAGTGCCCGTGACTGTAGACCACCGGGTACCTGACGTCCGGATGCTCAGCGTAGCCTCGGGGAAGGAGTACGGTCGCACCCAGATAGATCGGATGTCCCCACCACTTCGTCAGGAGCGCGCTCTGGATCCTGAATCGCTTCACGTACTCGTCGTCGGCCGGAATTTCGATTGGTGGGATCACCTGGTCGGCGACGAGTCGGATCGGCGTGGGCGAATCGGGGTCGAAGGTGATCTGCACGGGCGTGCCGTGGAGATTGCCGGGGGAGCGCTTCCAGTTCTGGCCTTCCCACTGATCCATGTGCATCCACACCGTGTGCCCGTCGGCACGGTTGAACTCGGTGTAGATGTTCACGAACGGCTCGGCCCAGTAGGTGCCAGCCGGGATGTCGCCGGGCTGCCTCACCGGATAGCCCGTTGCCGATTCGTCGATCACCACCGGCTGTCCCGGGGCGATCTGCGAGACGTTGATCGCGAACACCGGCACGCCATTCTGGCCCGTCTGGGCGATGGGAGTGCGCTGGCCGTCGTAGTCGCGTGACAGCGCCACGTAAACCCGTCCCGTGATCGGTTCGTCATGCACCGAGGCCGGGAAGGAAACCTCGAAGCGGGGCGATGATCGCGCCGCCCCCTGGCCGACAACGAGGGTTGGGAGGAGCAGCGCGGCAGAGCCGAGCAGGACGAGCGAGCGATGGTAGCGAGTCACGATATTGTCCTTGAATGGGGCCCGACGGCGTATCGACCACAACGCTATTTGTGGATGCGCACCCTGTCGAGTCCATCCTGACTGGCCGGCAATGCGACATGAACGGGACGAACGAGAACCGGACGGGGCCGACGTACTCGCTGCTCTATACGCCGTACGCTGTGATGCGCGCTCCGGATCGCTGCAGGGCTCAGACCTTCCGCTTGCCGGCTCCCACCAGAAGCCCGATGCCCACGAGCAGTGCGATACCACCGAGAACGGGTGGGACGGGCAGTGTCTCCTTCTTCGTCACCGTCGCGCTGATCGGCCCGACACTCACGGTATCCCGGCTTCGCGTATAGGTGATTCCGCCGTAGGCAAGGCCGATTGCGCCGAGGATTATCAGGATGATGCCAGTGATGCGCATGGTGCTCCCGGTTGAAGGTGCGATGCGTGGACGCCTTCAGTCAGGGCCAGATTCATGCCGGAGCCCGCTTGATGCGCCGCTCGCGCTCCTTCAGGGCCTCGAAACCAATGATGACGTCCAGCAGTTCGGTGGTGATCTCGGCCTGGCGCACCGAGTTTGTCTCGGTCATCAACGCCTCGAGCCGCTCATCGACCGATTGTTCTGCCTGCTGCATGCGCGCCAGGCGCGCGGCATTCTCGGTCACCAGCGCCTCGGCGCCGGCGCGAAACAGTTCGGCAAAAAGGTAGTTGCGGATCAGTGCGGCAAGGAGCTGGTCGGGCGGCAGGCTGAACTGCGGCAGGCTGCGCGAACTCCACGGGCGCCTGGCGAGCGCGCCTATCAGGTCTGGATCCAGCGGCAGTAGCCTCTGCACCACGGGAACTTGCTGGCCATGGGGTGCGCGCTGCATGAAGCCCAGCGAGACGGTGATGGTGTCGGGCCCCACGTCCAGGCGGAGCCTGTCCAGCCGGGTGATGAGACTGCCGGCAAGCCGCCCCAGTCCGTCGGCGGTTGCCGGCGGCAGCAGCGTCGCCTCGACCGCGATGCCCAACCCCGCCAGGGCATCTTCCATCTGCACACCCACGCAGAACACGCGCGCTGTTCCGGGGCCCTGGAGGGCCTGCGCGATCGCGGCCGCCACAACCTCGTTGTAGTTGCCGCACAACCCGTAATCGGAGCCGAAGGCGATGGCGACTGGTATCGCGTTGCGTGTGGACTCGGCCGGCAACGGGCCGTGCCGATGGAGAAAGGCATGGAAGCCGTCCAGCACCGTGCTGCGGTATGCCTCGATCGCATGCGCTGCCTGTTCGTACGGCACGGCGTTGATCGCGGACATCGTCTTCATGGTGCGCACGATACCGCGAATGCTGCGCATCGTCTCGGTGCGGCGGCTCAGCAGTTCAAGTGTCTGCGCCATGTGGCTCGAGTCCCGGAGAAAGTGCAGCTCGCGCCGCTGCGATGATCTGCGCACGACTGTCCTCGGACAGCTGCGCATTGCTGGCAATGGCTGCCAAGAGCCCGTGGTCATCGTCCCGGATGGCAGTCCGGATCGCCATCATCGCGGCGGAGGCGCGCGTCTCGTCCAGATCGTCCAACAGACCATCCATGGCCGCCAGCAGTACCGCGAGCTGTTCGCTGGCTGGCATGGGATCACGTTCGGGCTGACGCAGGGAAGCACGGACTGCCGCGCCGCGCACAAGCCGTGAGCGGGTGGCCGTATCGAGCCGTGTCCCGAAGCGGGCAAACTCCTCCAGTTCCTCGAACTGGGACAGTGTCACGCGCAGGTTGCCAGCCACTTCCCGAAATGCCCGGGCTTGCGCCTTGCCACCAACGCGCGACACCGATACGCCAAGATCCACGGCCGGGAACTGGTTTCTGCGCACCAGGCGTGGCGACAGATAGATCTGTCCGTCAGTGATGGAGATGAGGTTGGTAGGGATGTAGGCAGACAGGTTCTCTGCCTGCGTCTCGACGATGGGCAATGCGGTTATCGAGCCACCGCCCATGGACTTGCTGAACTGACCAGCGCGTTCCAGCAGCCGCGCGTGCACATAGAAGATGTCACCCGGAAAGGCTTCGCGCCCAGGTGGCCGACGGAGGAGCAACGAGAGTTCGCGATAGGCATGCGCGTGGCGGGTCAGGTCATCCATCACCACCAGCACATCGCGCCCTTCAGCGGCAAAGCTCTCGGCGATCGACATCGCCGCGTATGGCGCGATGTAGGCGAGTCCTGGTGCATCCTCATCGCCAGCGACAAGGATCACCGAGTTGTCCATCATGCCGCCGTCCTGCAGGGCGCCCATCACCTTGGCGACGGCATCGCCGCGTTGGCCAATGGCGCAATAGAGGCACAGCACGCCGGTGTCACGCTGATTGAGGATCGCATCCACGGCGATCGAGGTCTTGCCGGTCTGGCGATCGCCAACGATCAGTTCGCGCTGCCCCAGCCCCACCGGCACGGTGGCATCGATCACCTTGAGTCCGGTCGCCAGCGGCCGCACGACGGCTGAGCGCTGCAGGATTCCTGGCGCCTCGACCTCGATCGGGCGGAGCAGGTTGGCCTGGATCTCCGGCAGGCCGTCGCGCGGTCGACCCAATCCATCCACGACGCGTCCCAGCAGGGAGCGCCCGACCGGTACGCTGACCACGCGGCCGGTGCGGCGCACGTCCTCGCCCAGGCGCAGACTTTCCGAAGGGCCGAGCAGGACGACCCCCAATCGGTCCGGTTCCAGGTCGAAGACGATGCCGCTCACCCCGGAGGCAAATTCCAGCAATTCGTCCGACAGCGCACGGGCCAGGCCGGCGACGATCGCGACACCGTCGCCAACCTCCGTCAGCCGACCGATCTCACTGAGCTGCGGTGTGGGTGGCGGGCTGTCCAGGAGTGCCTGGATCAACCTGTCTGTGGTGAAGTCTGCCTGCCCGTCAGCTGGCATTGGCGAATCCCGAGGGCACCGTGCGGCCAGTGCGATCCTGCAGGACAGCGTCGAGGTCATCGAGGTAGCTATCCACCGTCCAGGCGACCTGTGCGCCACCCAGGCGCAACGTCAGGCCGGCCGCCAGGGCCGGATCGGTATCGAGGCGCAGCGTGAATCCCGGCAGGATCGAGGCGAACTCCTCACGCAGGCGCTCGGCCACGCTGTGCGGTAGCGGGTCGCGGGTGAAGGCAACCGCCTCGCGCGTATCCCCGGCCGCATCGCGCAACTGGTCGGCGATCGCCGACAGGCGGTGGGCTGAATGCGAGACTATACGTTGCTCGAGCGTCTCATCAGCCAGGTCGGATAGAGCCTTGCGAGTCAGCGAGAGCAGCGCCTCGGCACCGCTGCGGTGTAGCTCAGCCGTATACGCACGCGCTTCTTCAGCACGCTGTGCCTCACGCTCGTCCTGCTCGACGGCGAGTCGCCTGCGGGCCTCGGCCAGCATTGCTTCGCGTTCCGCCTCGGCGCTCTGGTGGGCAGCCTCCAGTGTGTCGACACGGCTGGCGTGCAGCGTGGCGATCCTCGCGTCAAGGTCTGCCTGAGCAGCTTCGGCGGCCTGGCGAATGGTTGCGGCCTCGGCCATGCGCTCGCCGATCTCCTTCTCCCGTGAGTCGATACCGTCCAGGATGGGTCGGTACAGGAAGCGCCTCAGCAGCCAGACCAGGACCAGGAAGTTCAGGGCCTGGGCGGCTACCGTGATCCAGTCGATTGACATGACTAACCGCCGGCGCTACTCGCCGCGGCCTCGAGAGCGGCATTCCAGAACGGGTTGGCGAACAGCAGGATCATGGAGACGACGAAGCAGTAGATGGCGGTGGACTCGATCATTGCCAGGCTGACAAACAGGGTGCGAGACAGCGTTCCCGCGGCATCAGGTTGCTGTGCGATGGCACTGAGCGCCGTCGCCGCCGCACGGCCCTCGCCCAGTGCCGGACCGAGCGCGCCGAACGATACGGTGAGGCCCGCCGTGAAGATCGAGGTGGCGGCAATGATGGATAGATCGGTCATGTCGGATCCTCGGTGTGTGGCCCGCCATCGGAGTCTGGCGGCGCGATTGCCGCGGCGATGTAGACGGTCGCCAGAACGGCGAAGATATAAGCCTGTATGACGCCCGTGAGCAGGCCCAGCATGTCCATTGCCACGGGGAAGAAGAAGGGTGCGATGCCGAGCAGGATCGCGGCGATCACGGCGCCGCTCATGATGTTGCCATACAACCGGATGGCCAGTGAGATGCCGCGTGAGAACTCACCGATGATGTTGAACGGGAGCATGATCACCGACGGCTCGATGAAGGTGCGCAGATAGCCGCGCAGTCCGCGGCTTCCGATACCGAACATTGGTACCGCCGCCAGCACCGACAACGCGAGCGCCACGGTGGTCGAGAGCGACGCGGTGGGTGTGTCAAAGCCCGGTACCACGGTCAGCACGTTGGCCGTCACGATGAACAGGAACAGGGTGCCGGCGAAATGGAGCAGGCGCGGGTCCCTGCGCTGCGTGACCTCTGAAATCTGCTCCTGGATACCGATGACGATGACTTCGAGCGTGGTGCGCCAGCGGTTGGGCGGGACATCCGGACGTAGCTGGCGAGTGATCAGCATCGATACGACGGTCAGCGCCGCCATGATCACCCAGGTGTTGAAGATCGTCCGATTGATGGCAAGGTTGCCGATCATGAAGACGATCTGGTCGTCAGGTGTCAGTTGCATCGCGAGACCCTCGCTCCAGCGGATGGGCGCGCCATCGCGACGGCGATGACACGCGTCGCCACGAAGCCCAACGCGAAACCGGCGAGTGCGGTCGGACTCCGCTGCGCGATGAGCCAACCGACACCGAGCAGCATGCCGATACGTAGCCCGCTGCTCAGGAGCAGTATCGGCATCGGCCTGGCAGAACGCAGTGCCAGGCGCATTCCGAGTGCGAGTCCGACGAAGAAGACCGCGCCAGCCATGGCGCCGGCGGCGATACCGAGCCCGACAGCGCCCCAGTCGATGGTGATCATCCTCCTCCTCCTTCCTTGCCGATCCAGTTCCAGGCAATCAGTGCACCCGCAACCACGCCGCCAAGGATCAGCGCGATCGGCCAGGAGAAGGTCTGTGGTGCCACTCGATCGAGCCAGAGGCCCAGGAATGCCCCGCCTACGGTGGGCACTGCAATGGACCAACCGATCATGCCGAACACACCGATACCGCGCAGCGGGCTGGGCGCTGGATTGTCGCGGGCCGCCTGCATGCGACGTGCTCGTCGACAGATTTCGTCGCTGCTGTGGTCCTGTTCCTCGCTCATGGATGCGGCCGGCGCAGGCTGGCGAAGCGGCGCACCATGTCAGCCTCGAGCCGGGAGAGTGCCGCCCGCGCTGCGCGCTCGTCATCCTCCATCCTGGCGAAGGTGCTGCCGATGGTATCGCGCAACTGCTCCAGTTCGTCGCTCTCCACCCCGCGGCGCGCCACGACATCGACCTGGTGGCCCTTCTTGACCAGAAGCCCGACATCGATGCCCAGGAAGCGCTCGCCACCGTCCGCTTCAGTGATCACGAGTACGGATGGTACCAGTGCGGTCACGAAGTCGACATGGTTGGGCAGCATGCCGAACGCCCCGTCGGGCGCCGTCGCGGTGAGGCTGGTGGCCCGCCCCTCGAACAGGATGCGCGTCGGCAGCCGCACACTCACCTGCATTTCGCTGGCGGTTGTCATGCAGCGGCCGGCAGATCGGCGAGGGCGCCGATCATGTAATAGGCGCTCTCGGGAAGGTCAAAATGTGTCTGTTCCAGAATGGTCTCGCAGCCGTCGAGTGTGTCCTTGACCGACACCAGGCTGCCGGGAGTGCCGGCGGCGCTGCTGATGGTGAAGAAGGGTTGCGTCAGGAACCGTTCCAGGCGGCGGGCGCGCTCGACGACGGCGCGATCATGTGCGGATAGCTCGTCGATGCCGAGCATGGCGATGATATCGCGCAGCTCCTCGTACTCGGCGAGCGTGCGGCGTACGGCACGCGCGATGTCATAATGTCGCTGACCGACGACCCCCGGTGTCAGCATGACGGATGTCGATGCCAGCGGATCGATTGCGGGATACAGCCCTTCGCTCGCCCGTTTGCGCGACAGCACGACCGATGCCGACAGGTGCGAGAAGATATGTGCCGCTGCCGGATCGGTGAAATCGTCCGCCGGAACATAAACCGCCTGGATCGAGGTGATGGAGCCTCGGCCAGTCGAGGAGATCCGCTCCTGCAGGGTCGCCAGTTCGGTGGCCAGCGTCGGCTGGTATCCCACGCGCGAGGGCATCCGGCCGAGCAGGCCCGACACCTCCGATCCCGCCTGCACGAACCGGAAGATGTTGTCGATCAGCAGCAGCACGTCCTGCTCGCGATCGTCGCGGAAGTACTCGGCCATTGTCAGTGCCGAATGGCCGATCAGGAAGCGCACGCCAGGTGCTTCGCCCATCTGCCCGAAAAGCATCACCATCTTGTCACGCACGCCAGCCTGCCCCATCTCGCGCCATAACTCCTCCGCTTCGCGCGAGCGCTCGCCAATGCCACAGAAAAGGCTGACGCCACGATGGTGTTCGACGGCGTTGTGGATCAGTTCACTCAGCAGCACCGTCTTGCCGACACCGGCGCCCCCGAAAAGCCCCGTCTTGCCGCCCCGTTCAATGGGTGCCAACAGGTCGATCGCCTTGATCCCGGTCTCCAGCACTTCGGCGCGGAGCACCCGCTCGGACAGCGGTGGTGGTGGCGCGTGAATGGGTCGATGTGCGACCGCAACCGGAGGCGGCAATCCGTCGATCGGCTCACCAAGAACGTTCAACATTCGGCCCAGCATCGCCTCGCCTACCGGCACCTCGATGCCGACGTTGCTGCTGGAGACGCGAACTCCAAGCCCCAGTCCGCGCACGGAACCCAGCGCGATGCAGCGCGCGACACCGTCGCCGACCAGCGATGCCACCTCGAGCGCGACGCCGCCGGCATGCGCGACCGCGTGGATGCGCGGGCTGGCGTGACCGAATGCGACATCCACGACGCCACCGCGGATCGCGACGATGGTACCGGTCCCGGTGCTCTGTTCGTTGCGATCCATGATGCGGTGCGGCGCTCCTTGTCATCCCTGACCGGCCACCGAGCCGGCCCAGGGTAGAGCCGTCCCGGCGTCTTCCGTTCGACCTTTCCGCCGCAGCAGGAAGGCCAGTCGCGGTCTGGACAGTATATAGCGTGCCCGCGCGTGGGGCGAGGACGGCTGGTGGGGCCTGCAGCGCGCGATCCGCACTTTGACGGGCCGTCGAGCGGCCTGGTCTGGCGGCCCGGGACGGCGTCGGCGGCTCGTTCCTGTTCGGCGAGTGCAAGCCGGCGATGGCGGGGAGCGACAGCAAGACTGGCAGGCGACGTGGAGAGGCTCCGGTTACACTCGCACGAATCGCCCACGCCGATTGGCCTCGGCCGGTATCGCGGTCTTGTCCGAAACTGAACCAGGGTGTACCGTGGTGGAAGCGACCCGGATGACCATCTCCGGACCGGCTTCCGCCCCTCCTCAGGAGGCTCTCCGTTGCCCCTTTCCCCTGTCTCAAGGTGGCTCGACGTGGCGGTGACCGATGTCTCGAATCCCGACTACTACCACAAGGTAGTCGATTGCCAGTGGGCCTGTCCCGCCCACACCGACGTACCGGGCTACCTGCGCCTGATTGCCCTCGGCCGGTACGACGACGCCTACATGCTCAACCGGGAATCGAATGTCTTCCCGGGGATCCTGGGACGGACCTGTGACCGTCCCTGCGAGCCAGCCTGTCGACGCGGCCGCCTCGACGAGAAGCCGGTGGCGATCTGCCGGCTCAAGCGCGTGGCTGCCGACCGTCGTGGCGACATCACCGACCGGCTTCCCACCGGTGCGGCGGAGAAGAACGGGAAGCGGATCGCTTGTGTCGGCGCCGGCCCCGCCTCACTCACTGTAGCCAACGATCTCCTCCCGCTGGGCTACGACGTCACGATCTTCGAGCAGACTCCGAAGCCCGGCGGCTTGATGCGGTTCAACATCCCCGCCTTCCGGCTGCCTGTCCAGGTGCTCGACGAGGAGTGCGATTATGTGATCCGGATGGGCGCCGAGATGCGTTACGACACTCCGATCACCAGCATGAAAGGGTTGCTCGACGAAGGGTACGATGCTGTCTTCGTGGGAAGCGGCGCGCCCAAGGGGAAGGAACTCAACCTCCCGGGTCGCTGGGACGCCCCCGATCAGGTCCACATCGGGATCGAGTGGTTGGCCAACATCCACTTCGGCCACGTCACGCGGCTCGAGCCACGGGTGCTCATCATCGGTGTCGGCAATACCGCGATGGACTGCTGCCGCTCGGCCAAACGCCTCGGCGCCACCGACGTGAAAGTGGTGGCCCGTCGTGGCCGCCAGCACTTCAAGGCATCCCAGTGGGAACTGGAAGACGCCGAGGAGGAGCAGATCGAGATCATCGAGAACCACCAACCGAGTCGGTTCGTCGTGGAGGACGGCCGGCTGACGGGGCTGGAGTTCGACGTGCTCGAGTGGACCGAGGACGAGTCCGGCCGGCAGCGCAGTACGGTGCTGCGCAAGGAGATAATCCCCACCGACGCGGTGATCCTGGCGATCGGGCAGGACAACGCCTTCCCGTGGATCGAGCGCGACATCGGGATCGCCTTCGGCGAGTGGGAGATGCCGGTGGTGGATCGTGAGACCTTCCAGAGCACCCGTGAGGGCGTGTTCTTTGGCGGCGACGCGGCGTGGGGGCCGGAGAACATCATCTGGGCAGTGGCCCATGGTCACCAGGCGGCGATCTCGATCCATGCCTACTGTGAGGGGCGCGACGTCGCCGAGCGACCACCGCGCGGGATGACGCTGTCGAGTGTCAAGATGGGGATGCAGAGCTGGGCCTACGACAACGACTACGAGACCGCGAAGCGCCAGAAGATGACGCACGAGGATCTCACCACGCGCTTCGCTGACATCGGGATCGAGGTGGAGCTCGGCTTCACGCCTGAACAGGCTGCTCGTGAGGTGCGGCGCTGCCTCAACTGCGACATCCAGACCCACTTCACGGCGCCGCTCTGCATCGAGTGCGACGCCTGCGTGGACGTCTGTCCCACCCGGTGTCTCACGATCACGCCGTACGTCTCGCCGATCGACGAGCTCCGCCAACTGTTGTCAGCGCCAGCGCTCAACCTCGACCAGGAGGTCTACGTCTCCCACGCTCTGCCGCAGACCCGTCGTGTGATGGTCAAGGATGAGGATGTGTGTGTCCACTGTGGTCTCTGCGCCGAACGCTGTCCGACGGCGGCGTGGGACATGATGCTCTTCGACCTGAAACTGCCGTACGCGGGGCAGGAGATGGCGATCCGATGAGTGGCGTCAACGACTTCGCCTTCAGGATCGGCACCGTCAACGGTACCGGTTCGTCGAGCGCCAACGGGCTGCTGATGCAGGCGATCTTCCGGATGGGGATCCCGGTCACCGGCAAGAACATCTTCCCGTCCAACATCCAGGGGCTGCCCACCTGGTACGAGATTCGGGTGAGCGGCGACGGCTACGCGGCGCGCCCGTCGGCGCTCGACCTGGTGGTGGCGCTCAACCCGGCAACGTACGCCCAGGACATGGCGGCGGTCTGTCCCGGTGGCTACCTGCTCTACGACTCCTCCTGGCCGATGGATCCCGACCTCGTCCGCGAGGACATCACGATTCTGGAAGTGCCTTTCGGACAGATGTGTGTCGAGACATTCGATGGCGATCGCGATCGTACCCTGATGCGGAATATCGTCTATGCCGGTACGCTCGCCGCGCTGCTCGGTTTCGACATGGACGTGGTGGCCGGGATGCTCGACGAGAAATTCAGCCGCAAGAAGCGGCTGCTCGACGCCAACCAGACCGCCATCCAACTCGGCTACGACTACGCGCAGCGCCACTTCAGCTGCCCGCTGCCGTTCCATCTGCGACAGCTCGACCGCACTGGCGGCCACATCCTGATGGACGGCAACAGCGCCGCGGCGCTCGGCGCCGTCTATGCCGGTGCCACCGTGGGCGCCTGGTATCCGATCACGCCGGCGACCTCGTTGATGGAGATGTTCACCGCATTCTGTCACGAGTTCCGTACTGACCCGGTGACCGGTGAGAACCGCTTCGCCATACTGCAGGCCGAGGACGAGCTGTCAGCGGCCGGGATCGTGATCGGCGCGGGGTGGGCGGGCGCGCGGTCGTTCACCAACACATCGGGCCCCGGGATCTCGTTGATGCAGGAGTTCATTGGCCTGGCGTACTACACCGAGATCCCGTCGGTCTTCTTCGACATCCAGCGTTGCGGCCCGTCAACCGGGATGCCCACCCGGACCCAGCAGTGTGACCTCCTCATGCTGGCCTATGCGTCACATGGAGACACCAAACACCCGGTGCTCTACCCGGCGAATCCTGCCGAGTGCTTCGAGATGAGCGTGGCGGCATTCGACCTCGCGGAACGCTTCCAGACGCCGGTGTTCGTGGCGTCGGATCTCGACATGGCGATGAATGACTGGATGATCCCGCGGCTCACCTGGGATGACGACTTCCGCCCCGATCGGGGCAAGGTGCTCGACCGTGAGGCGCTGGATGCGCTACCCCGTTTCTCCCGCTACCTGGACGTGGATGGCGACGGGATAGCGGCCCGGACGCTGCCGGGCGTGGGTGGCAAGGGCGCCTACTTCGTGCGTGGCTCGGGACACGACAAGCACGCCGGCTACACCGAGGACGCCGATGCCTATCGCGAGGTGGTGGATCGTCTCAAGCGGAAGATCGACGGCGCGGCAGCTGTGGTGCCGGCCCCGGTATTCGACCTGCAGGACGAGGCTGGTATCGGGCTGGTGACCATTGGCAGTTGCGATGCGGCGGTGCGCGAGGCGATCGACCTGCTCCGCGCTCAGGGCCTGAGGCTCGACATGATGCGGATTCGCGGCTTCCCATTCAGCGACGAAGTGGCGGAGTTTCTCGAGACCCACGAGATGTTGCTGGTCATCGAACAGAACCGCGATGCTCAACTCCGCTCGCTGCTCACCATTGAACTCGGCATCCCGCGCGATCGGATGACATCGGTGCTCGACTACGGCGGATTGCCGCTCACAGCCCAGTTCGTGGTCGACGCGGTCGCCCGGGTGGCGACGGAGGTGCCGGCATGAGCTCGATCGCGAAGCCACCAGTCTTCCATCCGAGCGCCCGGACCAACGCCCTGGGGCTCAGGTTGCGCGACTACGAGGGTGGCATGTCCACCCTCTGCGCCGGGTGCGGTCACGACTCGGTGACGGCGGCGTTGATTCAGGCAGCCTGGGAACTGTCGATCTCCCCGGAGATTGCCGCCAAGATGAGCGGCATTGGCTGCTCGGCCAAGACCACCGCCTACTTCATGAAGCAGAGTCACGGCTTCAACAGCGTGCATGGTCGGATGCCGTCGGTGACCACGGGTGCGGCCGCGGCCAATCGCCAACTGGTGTGCATCGGTATCTCCGGCGACGGCGATTCGCTATCGATCGGCCTTGGCCAGATGTGCCATGCGGTCCGTCGCAACGTGAACATGCTCTACGTGCTCGAGAACAACGGCGTTTACGGCCTCACCAAGGGACAATTCTCGGCGTCGGCCGATATCGGGTCGACGTCCAGGAAGGGGGTGCCCAACCAGATGGCACCGATCGACCCGGTGCTGCTGGCGCTGTCGCTGGGTGCGACCTTCGTGGCCCGCTCGTTCTCGGGTGACAAGCAGCAACTGGTGCCGATCCTGAAGGCGGGAATCACCCATCGCGGGTTGGCGCTGGTCGACGTGATCTCGCCGTGTGTCACCTTCAACAACCACGAAGGGAGCACCAAGAGCTACGCCCACACCCGGACCCACGAGGTCGAGGCGGTGGCCACCGATTTCGTCCCGCTGAAGCATGCCATCGACATCGCGCCCAGCAACGGGGCGGTGATCGACGTGTCGATGCACGACGGCAGCCTGCTACGGCTCCGGCCCGCCACCGCGGGGTACGACCCCACCGATCGCGCCGCGGCATATGCCCACGTGCGCGCCTGCCAGGCGCGCGGCGAGATCGCGACGGGACTACTGTTTGTCGACGAGGGGAGCAGCCAGGAAATGTGCGACGAGCTGAAGCTGCCGGCCGAGCCGCTCCATGACCTGCCCTTCGAGCGACTCTGCCCGGGTAGCAGGGCGCTCGACGAGTTGATGGAGCGGTATCGATAAGGACGGGATCCGGGTTCCAGGGCCGGATTGACGCGGCCGGGGCCAGGAATGCCGACGATAGCTGCCGGTGTGCTTCAACTGGCCGTGGCGAATTGTGACGTCAACACGGCCGTCATCCTGCGCCTGGTTGACGGAGAGTTCCGACTCGGCGCTGTTGCGCGGAGGCCCCTCGGCTGGCGACGTGGGATGAGCGCTGAATTGGAGAAGAAAGGATGAAGCAGGCCATCGAATGCCTCCGCTGTCGAACTCCAATGGAGCCGGGGCTGATTCTGGACGCGACGTACGGCGGCTCGCTGCAGGAACAGTGGGTGTCCGGGACGCCGGACACCACTTTCTGGCAGGGGCTGAAAATCGACAAGCAGGAACTGATTCCGGTGACCACCATGCGTTGCCCGACCTGCGGAGCGCTCGAGTCCTACGCGCGACGCGCCGTCTGACGTCGATCCGTACGCGAGGGTCTCAAGCGGCGGCGCCGGATCATCACGCGACATGGCCGTCGTCAGGCCGGAGAAGGTCAGGATGCTCATTCCAGGGACTCTGGCCCTCGATCTCCGTGCGAGATCGGGGCGGGTCCCGAGGTCGTGGTGCCGTGCCTGTTGCCGGGATCAATGAAGAGGGGCGCCCGTTCACGTTCAGCGGTTGGCGCTCCAGGCGAGCAACGCGATGCCTAGCAGAACGAGCCCGATGGCCACGAACTGGATCGGGGTGAGCTCCTCCCGCAGCAGCACGAAACCGACTGCGGTCGTCACCACCAGCGAGCCGCCCACTATGAGCGGGTTGCCGAGAGCCACGGCCATGCCGCGTCCGTAGATGACGAAGCTGATGATCTCCACCAGCCCGATCGCCACTCCGGCCAGCGCCGAGAGCAGCAGGCCGCGGTTGGTGACCGTCAGGGCGGTTGGTGTGGCAAAGTGAAGATACGACAACATGGCCAACCCTATGAACGCGGCCACGAACTGGAGGACCACTGCGCCGAGCACGGCCTGGATGTGATCGGCGGAAATCTTGATGAACACGTTGTAGAGGCCGAACATCAGCGCAGCCAGCAGCACCAGCCCGTAGGTCATGGTGGACTTCCTCCCGTGAGTTATCAGAGCCGGTACATCCGGAACATATCAGTCGCGGCGCGCTCGGCGCGAGGTCACGGACAGCCAGGAGCGTGAGAGGCTCGGCCGGCTACGTTGCGATCGAGAAGGCAAGCGGTACGCTAGCAGCCGGACGGAAGGGAACTTCTATCCTCCAGCACTACGGCATCATGGACTGCGAGACGCCCCACCTGACGATCTCAGTGGTGCCGGACTCCGGGACCGATGAACTGATCGGTCTCGTTGGGACCATGACGATTGACAAAGCCGCCAGGCAGCACTCATATCAGTCCAGGTACACTCACGAGCGGCTGTGCGCTCGGCCTGGGTGATGCACGATGTCCGGTTCTCCCGGGTGGTGGAATGCCGAACAGATTCAGCTACCTGATCGTTGGCGGAGGGATGACTGCCGCCGCCGCAATCACTGGAATCCGGGAAGTTGACCGGGGTGGTTCGATCGGGGTGATCGCATCCGAACCGCATCCCCCCTACAACCGTCCGCCGCTATCCAAGGCGCTATGGAAGGGAACACCTCTGAACAGCATCTGGCGGACGGCAGATGACGCAGCCGTAACGTTCTACCAGGGCCGCACAGCGAGTGGGCTCGACGTGCGGAACAAGCGGGTGACTGACGACCGCGGCGTTGTCTACGATTTCGAGAAGCTGCTGCTTGCGACCGGATGCAGGCCGAGAACACTTCCGTTCGGGAAGGATCAGATCATCTACTTCCGCACGGTGGATGATTACCAGCGACTTCGCGCCCTGGCTGAGCGTGGCAACCACTTCGCCGTCATTGGCGGTGGATTCATCGGCTCGGAGGTCGCAGCGGCCCTGGCGATGAATGGCAAGAGAGTCACGTTGATCTTCCCCGATGAGTTCATCGGGAGCCAGCTCTATCCGGTGGAACTCGCAAGGTCGCTGAATGCTTTCTATCGCGAGAAGGGAGTCGAAGTGGTCGCTGGGGCGAGAGTGACTGGCTGCGAATCGCGCTCTGGAAAGCCGGTCTTGAAGGTTCGCGACGTCCATACCGGAGACGAGCGGGAGATCATCGCAGACGGTGTAGTCGCCGGCATCGGAGTTCAACCCAATGTCGAGTTGGCCGAGGCCGCCGGCCTCACCGTGGAGAATGGTATTCGAGTCGATGCGTCGCTGCGCACAAGCAATCCCGATATCTATGCTGCCGGAGACGTCGCCTGCATCCTCAACCCTTCGCTCAATCAGTGGCGGCGTGTGGAGCATGAGGACAGCGCCAACAGTATGGGTGCTCACGCAGGCGTAGCGATGGCAGGACGAACGGTGTCATATGAACATCTGCCCTTCTTCTACTCGGACATGTTCGAGATGGGCTACGAAGCTGTCGGTGAGGTGGATTCACGGCTGGAGATGGTCACGTACTGGGAGATCCCATACAAGCGCGGTGTGATCTATTACCTCAGGGACGGCCGCGTGCGAGGCGTGCTGATCTGGGACATTTACGGCCTGGTGGACGGAGCCAAGCGTGTCATCGCTGGTACGACGGCGAGCCAACTTGCCGATCCTGGAAGGCGGCTACCCTGGCGCCGGGACCTCGGAGTAGGCGCCCCGGGACCCTGACGGACGCCACCCGGTGATCAATGCTCTCCCCGATGAACGGCGATCTCCGATGGAACGGCGTCGGTCGCCGCTGGGAGATTGATTCGCAGCTTCGGTTCATGTCGCGCTCGAATCGACGAACGGCGTTCTTGCGGGCACCACTTGCGTTCGCTATTTCTCGCCATGATTCGGTGCGACGCAGTTCGCGACACGAGGCATGCTCGGGGTCGGGAGTGCACACGTTCCGGCAGAACCCCCGTGCCTCAACCCCGGTTCCCCTTGTCGATTCTCCGTCGCTCCTGCGCGATCATCCTGCTCGGGGCGGCACTCGTGCCGCTCTCCCTCGCCGCTCAGCAGGGCGCGACATCCACAGGAAGCAGGCGGGCAGAGCCTCCCCGCGTCTCCCCTGCCTCCAGGCACGGGGTCGATGAGAGGCGGGTGATTGCCGCCGCGCGCGTAGCGAGTGCACCGCGCATGGATGGCGTCCTGGATGACCAGATCTGGCGGGATGCGCCAACGTCCAGTGATTTCGTGCAGAGCGAGCCGCAGGAAGGCGCTGCGGCCAGCGAGCGCACGGTGGTTCAGGTCGCGTTCGACGACAATGCCCTCTACATCGCGGCCTACCTGCATGACAGCGCGCCGGATGCGCTGATCGTCAACGACATCCGGAAGGACTTCAAGGAGGACAACCAGGATTCCTTCGAGGTCCTGCTGGACACCTTCGGCGACCGTCGGAATGGCTACATCTTCATCACCAATCCGGAAGGAGCACGCTCCGACCGACAGGTGGCCAATGAAGGGCGCGAGATCAATACGAGCTGGGACGCCATGTGGGAGGTGCGCACCCAGCGCGTCGCTGATGGTTGGACGGTGGAGATGGCGATCCCTTTCCGTGCCCTCCGCTTCGACCCGACCGCGGGTGACGCATGGGGGATCAACTTCAGTCGACGTATCCGACGGAAGAACGAGATCGATTTCTGGTCGCCGGTGCCTCGCGCTTACAATCTGGCCCGTGTGTCGCTCGCCGGAGATCTGACCGGGTTGAGCGGCGCGACCGGTGGGCGGGACCTGCGCATCAAGCCGTACGTGGCGGCCAGCACGCTACGTGAGACGGGCGGCACCGATTTCAGGCAGAACGCCGATGTGGGCGCCGACCTCAAGTACGGGGTCACGCCGGGGTTGACGCTCGACCTCACCGCGAACCCCGACTTCGCCCAGGCAGAGGCCGACGAGCAGCAGGTGAACCTCACGCAGTTCAGCCAGTTCTTTCCCGAGAAGCGGGAATTCTTTCTGGAAAACTCGGGCATCTTCTACGTGGGCGATGCGGCGCGCAACAATCGTACGACGCTGGCCCCCACCGCCGACGAGGACCTGCTGCTCTTCTTCAGCCGGCGCATCGGGCTCGACGGCAGTGGACACGAGATCCCCATCCTGGGTGGCGCGCGGCTGACCGGGAGGGTCGCGGGCATGACGGTGGGCCTGCTCGACATCCAGACTCGGGATGCGCCGGGCGCTGTGGCCACCAACTTCTCCGTGCTGCGTCTGCGTCGGAACCTGTTCGAGGGTTCCGATATCGGCGTCATCGCCATGAACAAGCAGTCCACTCGCTCGGGGGACAACTACAACCGCGTCTACGGCGTGGACGCAAACTTCCGGTTCTTCGGCAGGATCGACTGGAACTCCTACGCACTTCGTACCGACACGCCTGGAATCGAGAGCGGTCAGTATGCCTGGCGGTCGACGCTGAACCGGGAGGGGAACTTCCTGCACGTGAAGGGCGGCGCGATGCAGTTGGGTGACGGCTTCAACGATGAGATGGGCTACTACCGACGGACAGGCGTCAGGAAGTGGATGGTCGACCTGGGCGTTCGGCCCCGTCCGGCAGCATTGCAGAGGAGGGGCGTTCGTGAGCTACACCCGCACATCGTCTGGAACTACTACGAGGACCTGAACGGCCAGATGGTGGGGAAGAACCTGCACACGGGCAACACCTTCTTCCTCAACAACGGTGGCTATGTGGAGTTCTCGGCAAACCCGCGCTTCGAGCGTATCAAGGCGCCGTTTCGCATCAACCGTGACATCGATCCGATTCCTGCTGGTTCGTATGGATGGACGGAGTGGCAGGTCAGGGGACAGACAGACGCCAGCCGACTCATCTCGGCCAGTTTTACAGGGATAGCGGGCGGGCTGTGGAGCGGGAGCCAGCGTACGGTGCAGGGAACCGTCACTGTCAGGCCCAGCTTCCGCTTCAACATGGCGGTCGGCCTCCAGCGCACCGACGCGGAGCTCGACCAGCCCGATGCCAGCTTCACGTCGACACTCGTCACGACCCGCGCGAACTACTCGTTCACGACGAACATGTTCCTCGACGCGCTCTCACAGTACGACCCGGAGCGCCACCTGCTGAACGCGAATGTGCGCTTCAACCTGATTCACCACCCCCTGAGCGACCTGTTCCTGGTCTATAACGAGCAACGTTTCACGAGTCCCGTGGCGCTCCAGCCCGGTGGGCCACTGCAGTCTGTGGCACCAGGTCGGAGCGTGATTCTCAAGTTCACTCAGATGCTCGCCTTCTAGCTCCATCGTTCCGTTCTGCCCGGCCTCGAGATCCCTTCCCGTCTCCCTCGAGACGGGTATCGGAAGGTTGATGCCGTCCGCGCGGTCCTCTAGCACGCGTTACGCGGCGGACCCCACCGTGCTATCCGATTCGCGCGTTGCCAGATGGTGGAACCCATCGAGGCACGATCTGCAGAGCGGATTCCGGAAAACAGCGAACGGAACGGCAGGCCCCGGGCTTGCATCAGTCAGGGGGAGAGCCCCCGACGTCATGGCACGCTCCGGCGACGGTGGGATTGGACCTGTTCCCACAGCTTTACCAGGAGAACGACATGATTGGTTGGTACGAGATGAGCAGGAGCACAGATGACCAATGGTATTTCGTGCTCAAGTCGGCAGACGAGGAGACGATCCTGCGTAGCGAGCTGTACCGTGCCAGCGACTCCGCAAGGAATGGGATCGCGTCCGTCCAGGCGAACTGCGCCGACGATACTCGATACGACCGGAAGGAAGCCAGCAACGGCAAGCACTACTTCAATCTCAAGGCCGTCAATCATCAGGTGATCGGCACCAGCCTCATGCACGACACCCCGGCCCTGCGAGATGGCGCGATCGAGTCGGCCAAGTCCAGCGGCGTCTCCACCGTCGTCAAGGATCTCACCTGACGAGTCCGGTGGCACTTCAGATCGAGTGACGTACGCGGTATTGACGTCATTCCCGCGAAAGCTTACCCGACAGCGTCGTCATTCCCGCTTCCGCGGGAATGACGACATGCGGCTCCACCTCCGCGGGAATGACGATCCGCGCATCTCTGCCTCCGCAGGGTAAACACTGCTTTCCATCTCCCGCCCGATTGGCGAGCTTGGATGCACGACCCGACGGAGGATACCGCTCATGAAGACCCAGTACTACACCGCATCGAGTATCGACGGGTTCATCGCAGATGAGCGCAACTCGCTCGATTGGCTCCTCCAGTTCAGTGACTCAGCCGTAGGAGGATACGAGGCGTTCATCGCAGACGTCGGTGCAGTCGCGATGGGCTCCACCACGTACGAGTGGCTCCTCGCGCACGTGATCGCGCCGGAGGGCCAACCGGCTCAACCGTGGCCCTACACGCAGCCGACGTGGGTCTTCACATCTCGTGAGTTGCCCAGGGTTGACGACGCGGACATCCGCTTCGTTCGCGGCGACGTTCGTCCGGTGCATGAGCAGATGGCGGGAGAGTCGGCGGGGAGGAATATCTGGATCGTAGGCGGAGGAGAACTGGTCGGCCAGTTTCACGACCACGGCCTGCTCGATGAGCTGATCATCACCGTCGCCTCGGTCACGCTCGGCGGCGGTGCGCCCCTGCTGCCACGCCGTATCGCGTCGCCGGCGCTTCGATTGATCAGTGCCCAGGCACTGAGTGCCGACTTTGCCCAACTCACCTACCAACTGCCTTCCCGGGTCTGACAGCGTTCCGCCAGCGGGATCAGCCGCCAACCATGACCCGACGGCCAGGTCGGCACGCATCGTTGGAATCGGCGTGACAATGCTCAGCGCAGGAATCGCCGGGCAAGCTGCTCCAGTCGGTCGTCCTGCACCAGTTCAGCCTCAGCCAGGAGCTCCTCGACGTACGGATACAGGCGCGGCTCGCCCCAGTAGTAGCCCGTCGCGCGCTCGGCCAACTGCGTCTCGCTCACCCGAGCGGCCTGCAGCAAGGCACGAGCGGCCGCCCTGTCGTAGCCGGGATCGTCCCGGTCAGGAAGATCGTAATGGCGACGGGGCATCTCGCCCTCCGCGTCCTCCCTCAGAAATGCGCGCGACATCGTCGATCCTCCGTCGTCAGGTGTTGAGTGCCCGGGGCCAGGACTCGATCGTTGTCGACCCTGGCTCGTTCGGTGTCAGGGCTCGAACAGACGAGCCGAGTGCCGCCGGCTGCGTGATGCTTCATTCCTTGCCCGCCTCGTGGCTCATGGAGCCCAGCTCCGACTCCATGCAGCTCGGGCAGATGCCGTGGCTGAATCTGGTCCTGGTGTGCTCGGAGATGTAACTCTCCACGGTCTGCCAGTAGTCCTTGTCATCGCGGATCTTGCGACAGTAGGAGCAGATGGGAAGGATCTCCCGGAGTGCCCGCACTTCGGCGAGCGCGCCCTGGAGTTCCCTCACCAGTTGGTCCCTGTCCTCCTCTGCCAGTTTCCGTGCTGTCACATCCCGGGCCATGGAGTAGATCATGCCGCCGGCATGGTCGGGAGCGGCATTCCAGTGGAACCACCTGAACGTGCCGTCCCGACAGAGGTATCGATTCTCGAAACCGAGAGACTGCTCTCCCTGCCTGGAGCGGCGATTCTGCTCCAGCGTCCGCTGGCGATCGTCAGGATGGACGAACTCGATGAACGGACGCGACATCAGTTCTTCGCGGCTGAAGCCCAGAGTCCGCTCCCAGGCAGGATTGAGCTTCGAGAAGTAGCCATCGAAGTTCAGAATGCAGAGCATGTCGATCGAGATCTCGAAGAATCGGTCGTCGAATGCACGTCCCGACCCTGCTGCGTCTCGAAGGGAGAGCGCCATCTCGATGCCATTCTGCAGCTGGTGGTCGCTGAACGACATCCGAGGTCCCGGGCCGGCCTGCGTCGAACCAGTCGGACTGTCCCTGTTCACCCCGGGCAGCAGCATTACCAGCGGCCCGCGGTCGCTTCCCGATCGGGCACTGGTTCGCGCACCGGGCTGAACCCCCGAACTGATGGCGCCATCCAGCAGCACCACGTCCGGCGCGAGTTCCACCGACATGTCGATTGCCTCGCCCCCGGACCTGGCAATGGCAACCGTCTCATGGCCCAGCGATGCCAGTTGCCCCTCGAGCTCACCAGCTACACCGGAGTCGTCGCAAACGAGCAGGATCCGTCTCTGTTGCATCCGAATCTCATGGTTCTGATACGGCGATCATGAACAGATGCAAGGCAGTACTCGGCCGCGCAGCATCCGGGCTTGCCCCCAATTTAGCAATCGTGCACGGATGATGCCCTGGCTCACGTCGGAAGGGAGGCGCGAGAAGACCGATTCACATCGCTCCCGCAGCATTGCGAGGACCGGCTGCCGTCGGTCGGGGCGATGCTGCCTGGCCCGTCCACTTGCGCGAGGCTGTATCGGGACGGAATATCGGGGCGCAGCGGACTCGCTGACATGTTCGCTGATCGTCCCGCACCCGCAACAACGGTGCACTCATCTGTCAGGGTTTCCAGGCGTTACCATGCGGTCGGGCGCACGACGCTCCTCGCCACCCGGGCAGCGGAGGAGCACGAGGCTCACGGACCTCCGATTGCCGCCGGCACGGCCGGTCCCGACCACCCTTTGATCAGCATGACGAGGAACCCGATGGAGCGCGGATCTGACCTGTCTCGAATGATGGAGGCGACCAGGGAGGCGAGAGCCCTGCCGGAACAGAGGAGAGCCCCTCTTCATTCACCCGGTCGCATGTTCACCGGCCTGTCACTCGCCTTCGCGTTGACGAGCGTCCTGCTCGTACCAGTGCTGGCGGCGGCACAGCCAGCCTCTACTGTCAGCAAGGCTCCCCCGCCGGCGTTCGTCGACGCCCAGCGAACCCAGCGCCTGGCCGCCGCCTTTCCAGCCATCGACGAGCTGATGCGCAGTTTCGCCGAGCGGTCGCACGTTCCGGGTATCGCATACGGCATCGTCGTGGACGGGGCGCTGGCGCACACCGGGGTGGTCGGTTACCGCCAACTGTCACCACGAGTGCGCGTGGACAGCGCAAGCGTGTTTCGCATTGCTTCCATGACGAAGAGCTTCACCGCAGTGGCAGTCCTCCAGTTGCGCGATGCCGGCCGGCTATCGCTCGATGACCCGGTGGAGCGCTACGTTCCCGAACTCGCCTCCCTGCGCTATCCGACCAGTGACTCCCCGCGCATAACGATCAGGCAGCTTCTCTCGCACTCTGGAGGCTTTCCGGAGGACAATCCCTGGGGCGATCAGCAGCTCGCCGCGACCGACGAGGAGATGACACGGCTCATGAGCGGCGGAATTCCGTTCTCCACCGCGCCGGGCACGGGCTACGAATATTCCAATTTCGGCTTCGCCATCCTTGGCCGTGTGGTTGCCAATGTCTCCGGCATGCCATACCCGCGCTACGTCGCCCAGCATGTCCTGCAGCCCCTCGGCATGACTTCCACCACGCTCCAGGCTGCCGAGGTGCCACCCAGTCGTCTGGCGCACGGCTATCGCTGGCAGGACGAGACCTGGCTGGAGGAAGCCCAACTACCCGACGGCGCGTTCGGCCCGATGGGCGGGATGTTGACCTCGATCAGCGACCTGGGCCGCTGGGTGGGCTTCATGCTCGACGCATGGCCGGCACGCGACGGCGCCCAGGATGGGCCGTTGAGCCGAGCCTCGCGGCGTGAGATGCAGCAGGTGGTTCGCTACAACGGTGCCACGGCATCGGGCGGCGCCGAGGGTGGTACGATCACGCTGAGCGCCGGCGGTTATGGCTACGGCCTCGGTGTCCGCCAGTCATGTCTCTTTCCCACCGCCGTCTCACACAGTGGGGGCCTGCCAGGCTTCGGTTCGTACATGCGTTGGCTTCCGGATTACGGAGTCGGAATCATCGCGCTCGGCAACGTCACGTACACTCCCTGGGGTGGGGTGACAGAGCAGGCGTTCGAGCTGCTGGCGCGCACCGGGGCACTGGAGCCGCGCATGACTCAGCCTGCGCCGGTCCTCACGGCGCGACAGCAGCAGGTAGCCCGGCTGGTGACCGGTTGGGACGATGCGCTGGCGGATAGTCTTGCGGCGATGAACCTCTACCTCGATAGATCGAAGGATCGCCGGAGAAGTGAGATCGAGAGGCTGCAGACTGCCGCCGGTGGCGATTGCCGTATGGAGGGGACCATGGTGGCGGAGAACGCTCTCCGCGGCCGCTGGCGCATGCGTTGCAGGGATGGCGACCTGCGAGTGGCCATCACCCTGGCTCCGACCGAACCGGCGCTCGTACAATCGCTCACCGTGACGCCCATGGCTCGTGATGATTCTCTTCGTCCGGCGCCGGCCTGCCGTTGAGAACTGTCGGCCATCCCGTCACCTTCCAGATGGCTGATGTGACTTCGAGGCCGCGTATCCGCGTCGAGGGCGCAGATCCAGGAGGGATCATGGAACTCAGACTTACCGCCGATCAGGCAGATGAGTTGCGCGCGCTGCTGAGCGCGACGCTCACCGAATTGCGTTCCGAGATTCATCACACAGACAATGCGGAGTTCCGAGGACGGCTGCAGGAGCGCGAGCGCCGATTGGCTGAGGTACAGACGGCGCTCGGCAAGGAGCAGGCATCGGCGAGCTAGTGTCCATTCCCGATCCATTCGCGAGCCAGCGCCGTCATCCGGTCACGTAACTTCACTGGAGTGGGTTCGACATGGCGCTGTTGGGGATGAAGGATGTCGGTATTGCCTTTGGAGGTCCGCCACTCCTCGAGGGCGCGAACTTCGTCATCGAGCGGGGCGAGCGCGTCTGCCTGCTGGGTCGGAATGGCACCGGCAAGAGCACGGTGATGAAGCTGCTCGACGGTACACTCCGACCCGATAGCGGCGAGGTGGTGCGGCAGAGTGGCGTCACCGTCAGCCGCCTGGAGCAGGACGTGCCTGATGACATCGATGGCACCATGTTCGACGTCGTCGCCGCTGGTCTGGGCGAGACCGGTCGCCTGCTGACGCGCTACCATCAGGCCAGCCACCGGGTGGGCGCGACCTCTGATGATGCAGCACTTCGCGAACTCGGACGGCTCCATCAGGCGCTCGACCTGGCCGACGGCTGGCAGGTCCGGAACCGTGTGGATACCGTGCTACTCCACCTTGGACTCGATGCCGACGCGGCCTTCGCAGCCGCGTCGGGGGGGCGCAAGCGACAGGCTCTGCTGGCACGGGCGTTGGTGGGCGAGCCCGACGTGCTCCTGCTCGACGAGCCGACGAACCATCTGGACATCGACGCGATTGCCTGGATGGAGGACTTCCTGATCGATCGAGCGTTGACCCTCATCTTCGTCACGCATGATCGAGCCTTCCTGAGGCGACTGGCGACGCGCATAGTGGAGCTGGACCGCGGAATGCTGGTGGATTGGGGGACGGACTACGACACCTACCTCGAGCGGAAGGAAGCCGCGCTGGCCAGCGAGACGCGGGAGCGAACGGAGTTCGACAGGAAGCTGGCGCGCGAGGAGGTGTGGATACGGACCGGGATCCAGGCCCGACGCACCCGCAACGAGGGACGTGTGCGCGGGCTCGAGGCGTTGCGTGCGGAGCGTGCCGCGCGACGCGAGCAGATGGGCACGGTCCGGATGCAGGCGCAGGAGGCAGAGCGTTCGGGGCGGCTGGTAGCCGAGGCGCGCGATGTCAGCTTCTCTCGCGGTGACAAGGTCATCGTACGCGATTTCACGACGACGATCATGCGTGGCGAACGCGTTGGACTCATTGGCCCCAACGGCTCCGGGAAGACCACTCTCCTCCGCCTGTTGCTGGGCGAACTGGAGCCTGATTCCGGCTCCGTGCGTCTTGGCACCGGCCTCGAGATCGCCTATTTCGACCAGCTTCGGGAGCAGTTGGACCCCGAACGGACGGTCCACGACAGCATCGCCGACGGTGCTGATCATGTGGATCGGGCGGGCGGGCGGCAGCACGTCATCAGCTACCTGGAAGACTTCCTGTTCCCGGCTGAGCGCATGCGTACGCCGGTGAGGGCTTTGTCTGGGGGTGAGCGCAACCGGCTGCTGCTGGCGCGGCTGTTCACACGCTCCTTCAACCTCCTGATCCTCGACGAGCCCACCAACGACCTCGACATCGAGACGCTCGACCTGCTGGAGGAGCTGCTTCTGGACTTCTCCGGAACGTTGCTCCTGGTCAGCCACGACCGAGCGTTTCTGGACAGCGTCGTCACCAGCACACTGGTGTTCGAGGGCGACGGCAGGGTAGGTGAATACGTCGGCGGATACAGCGACTGGCTGCGTCAGCGCACGGCTGCCGTGCCTGCCTCGCCGCCGCCGGTTCGTGCCCGGAACGCCGCGAAGCCCTCCACGGTGACCGGGCGCCCGACGAGCCCGGGTCGGCCACGCAAGCTCAACTACAACGAAGCGCGCGAACTCGAGTCGCTGCCTGACCGTATCGACGGCCTCGAGGCGGATCGAACTCGCCTCTACCTCTCCCTCGCCGATCCCGAGCTGCTGCGCGACGGTGACGCCACGGTGGAGGTGAAGGAACGCCTGGCGGCCCTGGACGAGGAGATTGCCAGCCTCACCGAGCGGTGGGAGACGTTGGAGACCATCGCGAACGAGGCATGATACCGGCCGTTCCAGGCATCCGGCCCAGGATGGAGGCGAGATGAGTTCTGCCTGTCCGCAGTTCGGATTCGATGTCGTGCTGGAAGCGACGGGCGGCGCTGACGTGGCGGCGATCCATGTCCGTTTCGTGGAGGAGGTCGCCGAACCCGACGGGCTTGTCGCCGAGGCCAGCCCGGCCGTCCCTGGCCGCTTCACAGTCACCCGCGACGGTGGGCAGGCGACGCACGCCGATCGTGAGGCGGTCATCGCCTGGGCGGCCGCCCAACCCGACGTCGCGCGGTTCGACCTCGGGCCGTTGGTGGACCTGGGTCCCTCGGCGTGACAGCCCGGACGCGCATTCCGGCGTCTGGCCGTTCCACATGCTGCTACCCCCACCGCCGCGTTGTTACCTTGAGGGTACGGAGGTGTGAACTCCGGTCGTCGTCATAACCCGAACGTAGTGAATCATGCGTCTATCCTCAGTAGCTGTGCTTGGTGCGCTCGTCCTGTTGTCCGCCACCGCCTGTTCGGTCAACAAGGTCACCGCACCTGTACCGGTGATCAGCGAGACAGTCTTCGCTCCAGCGCTGGGTGTGAATCTGGCCGAGATGACTGTGTCCAGTTCAGGCCTGTACACGAAGGACATCATCATCGGCACCGGCGACCCCGTCGTGGCAGGTTCCGCCGCCACGGTGCACTACACTGGCTGGCTTCCCAGCGGCTCGCAGTTCGATTCCAGCGTCGGCGGCAACCCGATCTCGCCCATGATTGGCGTCGGTGCGGTGATCCGGGGCTGGGACGAGGGGCTGATCGGGATGAAGGAGGGCGGCAAGCGGCGTCTCATCATCCCACCCTCGCTGGGCTATGGCAACCAGGCAAGGACTGGCATCCCGGCCAATTCGATCCTTGTCTTCGACGTGGAACTGGTGCGGGTGCAGTGAGCAGTTGACACCCCCGGAGCCCGCTCTCGCAACCGGATCGCCGTTGCGACCAGCGGTCTTCGTCCGCATTTTCCGGCCAGCGCCACCCTGGCGCCCTCTCCAAGGTTGGTGGCCCGTCCCCAGCTTCATGACTCAACTGCCGATGGCAACCTCCGCGCGTACCCGTATCACAACCGCAATAGGCGTTATCATGATCGGGCTTGGCGCGTTCGTGGCTCTGCGGCCGCTCTGGTCGTCGAATGGTCCACTCACCGACTCATGGTGGCTGGACGGCGGGTTCGCTTTCTTCTTCCTCGTGCGCGGCGTCTTCGGCGTGCGCACGGCGGGCCGGCGCTGGACCGGTACCGCGCCGACCGAGTGAGAGGAATCCAGGCGCAACAGCGCCGCCCCATCGCCACTTCGCGGACCGTGTTCAGCGTCACCATGCAGGCACCAACCGCCGGTCGCTGAACCGGCCGAACCCCGGTCAATCCTGATGCGACAACTCCCCGAGCTCTTCGCCAACAACCGCGCCTGGGCCGCCCGGTTGGTGGCCCGCCAACCCGATTTCTTCACGATCCTGGCGCAGCAGCAGGAGCCGCGACACCTGTGGATCGGCTGTTCCGACAGCCGCGTGCCCGCGAATGAGATCGTGGGACTCCTGCCGGGAGAGTTGTTCGTCCACCGCAATATCGGCAACGTCGTCGTTCACACCGATCTGAACTGCCTGTCGGTGCTCCAGTACGCGGTGGAAGTTCTGAAGGTGCGCCATGTCATGGTCGTCGGACATTATGGCTGTGGTGGTGTCCAGGCGGCCCTCCGCGGCGACCCACTGGGACTGGCCGACAACTGGCTGCGACATATCCAGGATGTGGCAGCTCGTCATCGTTCGGAGTTGGACTCCATCCCTGAGGAGGCCGACCGCATCAGCCGACTGTGCGAGCTCAACGTGATCGAACAGGCCGCCAACGTCTGTCGAACAACGGTGGTGCAGGCGGCATGGGCGCGCGGACAATCACTCTCCGTGCACGGCTGGCTATACGCGCTGCGTGACGGCCTGTTGCGCGACCTCAGTTTCTCCGTTCGTGGTGCCGCTGAACTACCCGAGGCGCTGGCCAGCGCGGTGGCGGCCATGCCCGTCCTGCATGGGGCTCCGGGCCAGCCAGCACCGGTCGCACATCTCTGATGATCCTGTTGGATCGATCCATCTGATGTCACCCTCAGGCGATTCGCCAGCGTCCCTTTCCCGCCACCTGGCGCTGCTCACGCCGGAACTCGCCGGGCGAACGCAGTCGGCTCACGAGCTGGCATTCCTGCTCGACGATGCGGAGCTGGCAGTCAGGCAATTCGTCGCCGCCGGCCAGCGTGTGACAGCCTGGGATTGCTGGGTACGCTTCAATTCTGGTGCCCGAGCTCGCTCTCTCGCCCACTCCGGTTCCTTCGCGCTACCGCTGGATGTTGGTCGCGCAGGCGAGGCGGTGATCAAGGGGATGCGTCGCGAGCAGGAGAAGTGGGATCGCTCTCCAGAGCATCCGGAAGCGACGTTGTACTTTACCATCGAGCTGGCCGACTGACCCGACGGGCGGGAGCTGCTGGTGCGGTCCCTGTCGACGGCACTCCTCTGGCGTAGCGTCGGTTGCAAGCGGTATACTTTCATCAACTGTTGACCGGTTCCAGTGTGACTTTCGCAGGCTCAGCCGGAGATGGCCATGGTCGACCGATTCCAGCCCGTACCACAGGCCTCTGGCTCGCTCGGGCCGCCAGATCGCAATCCTCCTACTGCCGTCGGAGTGGCCACGCCTCCTCCTCCTCCCAATGGAGGCCGCGCTGCACGACCGGCGACCGGGGGGCCGCTGGGCCGGATGATGGCGGCTGGCATGCGGCTGCTCCACCGGTTCGCTGGGTCTGCCGGGAAGACCCTGGCTGCACTGGTTCCGGAACGTGCTTCGCGCGGTAGGCACTGAGGAAGCTGTCAGTGAACTCCAACACGCCTTCCGAGCCAGTCGGCGCGACTGAGGGTTCAACGGTGAGCGCGGAGTCATTGGCGGATCCGGAGTCATCGACTGACGGCGCAGCGTCAGATCCGACTTGCCAGCCCCATGAGCACCATCTTACCACCACCCGGGCGGCGCGCTATTTCGTGCTCGGTACCCCGTCTCCGCTGGTGCGCGAGTGCTGGGTTGTGCTCCATGGGTACGGCCAACTGGCGGCGCGATTCATTCGCAACTTCACCGCCGCCATCAGCCCGCAACGGCTCTTCGTGGCCCCCGAGGCACTGTCTCGTTTCTACGTGAGCAGCGATGTAACCGCTCATGCGCAGTCGCGCGTGGGAGCGAGCTGGATGACGCGCGAGGATCGCCTGGCCGAGATCAACGATCACGTCGGTTTCCTGGACACGGTCTGGACGCGGGTAGCAGATGGACTGGACAGCGCCAATGTCAAACTTGGCGTTCTGGGCTTCTCCCAGGGTGCTGCCACCGCCAGCCGCTGGACTGCGCTGGGCGTTTCGCCCGTGCGCCGACTGGTGCTCTGGGGAGGGGCGGTGCCCGATGATCTCCCGCTGGATACGCTGCGTGATCGGCTTTCCGGAGAGACGCTGGCTCTGGTCATGGGGGATCACGACCGCTTCAGCAGCGCCGCTCGCCTGACTGCACAACTGGAGCGGTTGCGTGGGCACCGGATTCCGACAACCCTCAGTACCTTTGTGGGCGGGCACCGGATGGACGCTGCTGCCCTTGCCCGGGTGCTTGCCGACTTCGAATCCGGATCCTGATGCCGGAGCGTGGATCGTGACCTGATCGGTCGGTTTCTTGACTGCGCAGTACTTCTTCCTGCCCCACTCGCCAACCATGACCATTGAACGCCCCGGTACCGAGGAGTATTCGACCTACTATCACCGCTATGTGGCCGCCGTGCCGGACGGGGACCTCCTCTCCCAGCTCGCCGAACAGTCGGTTGATGTCCAGCGTCTGGCCACGACGCTCGGCGAGGAACGAGCAGGCAGGCCATACGCAGAGGGTAAATGGAGCGGCAAGGATGTGCTGCAACACCTGGCCGACACCGAGAGGGTGATGGCCTACCGGGCGCTACGCGCAGCCCGTGGTGACGCGACCGCGCTTGCCTCGTTCGATCAGGATGAGTACGTGCGAGTGGCCGGAGCCGGAAACCGGTCACTGGACGATATCCTGTCGGAGTTGGCGGCCGTCCGCGCCGCCACCATCGCCCTCTTTGCCGGACTGGATGCCCGGGCTCTCGCGCGAGTGGTGACGGCCAGCGGACAGCCCGTGACAGCGCGCGCCCTCGCCTATATCATTGCCGGCCACGAGCGAGAACACCTGCGCATACTGCGCGAGCAGCCCGGGTACGTGACCGCCTGACAGCCCGTCTTCCGCGTCCCTGGCGATTCACTCCAGACCTTCCCTGATGACAGATGAATCCACCGGCTCGATCGAGACCGACCGTCGCGTGAATGACGCCCTGCGCACCCTCGTGGACGAGATGCTCTCGCGCATCCGCGAGATGTCCGCCCAGGAACAGTGGACCGCCGACGAGCGTCAGCGCGCCGAGCAGGATCTGGAACGGGTGATGGCCCAGGTGCGCCGCGAAGCGCAGTCTGATCGGGAAAGAGGTTGACTGCGACGCGGGCCGGCATCGCTCGTGCAGCAGGGCGGGCATTTCTCTGGTTTACAGGCATGCTGCCGGGCATGAACTGACCGCGTGACTCCAGCGGCACTCCCCCGGCGTGGATGCGCCGCGGCGGGAGGCTGCCTTCTTCCCAATCCGTCCATTCTCCCAGCTTCCCGGAGTAGACATGAGCGCGACCATCACCGACCGCATGCGTGGCGCGGCCATGCTCGATGTGCCAACCTACGAGGCTGTCGAGGCTGATCGCACGGCAACTGGACAGGCGCTGACCGTCGTCATCATCGTCGCCATCTGCCAGGGCATCGGGAACATGAACCGCGGGTCCGCGGGGATCATATTCGGGGTCATAGGCGCCATCGCCGGCTGGCTGCTCTGGTCGGGCGTGACGATGATCGTCGGGACGAAGTTGTTCGGCGGCACGGCCGACTGGGGCGAACTCCTCCGCACGCTCGGCTTCGCCCAATCACCCGGGGTACTGGCGCTCTTCGGCCTGCTGCCCGTGTTGGGAGTGATGGCGCTCTTCGTCGTGGCAATCTGGCAGGCAATCGCTGGTGTGGTGGCGATCCGGCAGGCGCTGGACTTCTCGACCGGCAAGGCGATAGTCACAGCGCTGATATCCTTCCTCGTCGTGGCCGTCGTCATGATGGTCCTGGGCACCATGTTCGGCATCACAGCGGCCGTTGGGCGGAGCGTCTTCTAGTCCAGGCTGGAGCGTGAGCCGCCCACTCGCTAAGCTTGGGCGCACACGTCTTGCAGTCCCCGCGCCAGACACCCCTCATCCCGCTGGTTACTCGCATGAAGTATCTCACCGTACTCGGTTCCGCCCTCATCGGCGCGGCATCGCTGGCTGCCTGTGCGCCAACGTCGGACGCCCAGACGACTTCTGATGTTCGGGTCGAGGCGAGCGGCCGCGCGACCAGCCAGCTCTCCCTCTCTGATCGCTCGGCGGCCGATGCGCAGGCTGCACCGATGATCATCAGCGTGGACTACGGCCAGCCGCACGCGCGGGGTCGCGTTGTCGTCGGTGCGCTCGTTCCCTACGACGAGGTCTGGCGCACGGGAGCCAATCAGGCGACCGTGCTGCGGACGGATGTCGACCTGGAACTGGGCGACGCCCGGATTCCACGCGGCAGCTACACTCTCTATTCCCTGCTCACGCGAAGCGGCTGGCAGCTCATCATCAATCGCCAGACGGGACAGTGGGGAACCCAGTACGACGCGTCCCAGGATCTTGCCCGGGTAGCGCTCCGGACCGCCGAGGTCGACGGTTCCGCAGAGAGCTTCACGATCACGCTCGTACCCGCCATCGAGGCGCCGGCACAGGGATCGCTGGTGATGAGCTGGGGAACGCTCAGGGGTGACGTGCCGTGGCGCGTCGCGCCCTGAGCGCAGGCGTCCCGCTTCCGGCCGTGCTATCTTTCAAGGATCGGGAGCCGTCTGACGTAACGAATCCATACCCGCCGCAGCTCACCTGCAGAGTGTCAGTCTGTCGGGAGCCGGCCGCCGTCTCTGACCGGGAGTCATGCCATGTCCGCCTCGCCTCTTCACCAACTCCACGCGGCCGGCCAGTCCATCTGGCTCGACTTCATCAATCGCGACATGCTCGACGATGGCGAACTGGCCCGTCGCATCGCGGAGGATGATCTCACCGGGATGACATCCAATCCGAGCATCTTCGAGAAGGCGCTGGCCGAGGGCACGTCATACGACAGCCAACTCGGAGAGCTGGGCGCCGACGTTTCCGCGGCCGAGGCGTTCGAGATCCTGTCCACCGACGACGTGCGCCGCGCCTGCGACCTCTTCCGTCCGGTCCATGATGCCACCGGTGGGAAGGATGGTTTCGTGTCGTTGGAGGTGTCGCCCGGCATGGCGCATGACACCGAGGGCACGATCAGCGAGGCGCATAGATTGTGGGCCAGGGTGGACCGGCCGAATGTCATGATCAAGGTGCCAGGCACGGTGGAGGGCATGGAAGCCATCAGGCGCCTGACCGCCGATGGCGTGAACGTGAACATCACCCTGCTGTTTGCCATAGATGCACATCGCCAGGTTATAGACGCCTACATGAGTGGCCTGGAGGAGCGTGCCGCGGCGGGCAAGCCGCTGGATCACATCGCCTCGGTGGCCAGCTTCTTCGTCAGTCGCGTGGACACCAAGGTGGACAGGCAGTTGGAGGCGATTGTCGCGGCGGGCGGTGAGAAGCAGGAACTGGCCCGGTCGCTCCTGGGGCAGGTGGCAATTGCCAACGCGAAGCTCGCCTACCGCCTCTTCACCTCGTCCTTTGCCGGCGCCCGGTGGGAGGCGCTGAGCGCGAGGGGGGCCCAGCTCCAGCGGCCGCTGTGGGCCAGTACGAGCACCAAGAATCCGGCCTACAGCGACGTGCTGTACATAGAACAGCTCATCGGGCCCCACACGGTGAACACCATTCCTCCAGCCACCATCGAGGCCTTCCGGGATCATGGGAAGGTGGCCCGCACGATCGATCAGGATGTGGATGGTGCGGTGCGCACGCTTGCGCAACTGGAGTCCCTGGGAGTGTCGTTGGACAGCGTGACGGACGAGCTGTTGAAGGAGGGGGTGGCGAGCTTCGCGAAATCCTTCGCGACCCTGCTCACCGGGCTCGACCGGAAGCGCCAGACGGTGCTCGCCCACCGCTGACCAACGGGCCGGCAGCCGTGCCTGCATCACCGCGGCTGCCGGAATCTCCTCAGAATATCACTCGTCTCCGCGCCACTGCTTCCGCATAGGCGGCGGACCAGGGCGGCAGTCGTTCCATCAGGGCACGAGCGGCGGGTGTCGTGACGGCATGCACGGCGTGGACGTCGATCGCCAGCGGTCTGGCCTCGGGCACCGTCACCGTGACAATCCAGCCGCTGTCGGGTGCCGAGATGAAGCGCATGCGCGAGACGTTCACCGTTTCCGCGTCCGGCGACACGCCGGCGACGCTCCACCGACCGGGACGTTCCGGCGGGAGTTCGAGCACGGTGCGGTAAGCGCCGTCAGGTCGCAGCCGCAGCACGAGTGTCCGTTCACCCGCCGCGGTTCGCTGTTCGCCCAGCAGTTCCAGTTGCGGCGCCGCTACCGGTGGTATGCCGGCCGCGAAATGGATCTCGTCATCGGTGCCCTCGGTGGCAGTCGGACTGCCGGCAATGGATTCGGCGAACCTGGCCGCGCGCCGCGGTCCGAGCATGTCGCCCGCCGTGAGCGTCAGGCGTCCCCCACGCGCGAATGTCTCGTGCACGACCATCAATCGCTGCGGGCGCGTCGCCGAGTATGGGAATGACAGCCAGAGCACCATGAGTGCGACGACTGCGCTGCCGCCGACGGCCAGGCTGGCGGCCCCCAGGCGACCATGCCGGTGGAGCAGGGCAGTAGTGGGTGGCCCCACGAGGACGACGACCGTCGCCACGATGACTGCGATGACGAAGTCGAACGGGAAGTCGGCCGGGAAGCGACCAGCGATGGGTGCGAAGAGCTCGATCGCGAGGAAGCCGGTCTGAAGTGTGAGCAGCGCGCCGGGCAGCAGACCCAGACAGGCCGCCACGGGCCAGTGTCGCCCACCGGTAAAGGCGAGCACTGCCAGGCTGGCGGCGCCACCGACAACCCACCAGAGCAGCAGGTAGGCCGAGCCGATGCCCGCGACCGTGAGGGCGAGGAGAAATGCGGCGGCCACGATGAAGGCCGCGACCCAGGCCGCCATTACCCTCGCCTCGGGCGCCTCGTCGCGTGCCGCCGGCCGCTGGGCGAAGCGCCACTGCACGGCCAGAATTGGAAGCAGGCTGAGCGAACCAAACGCCCAGACGCCGCGCCAGGGGTGTGCGAACCAACCATGCGGGCGGCGCATGACATACGCCGTCAGCGCCGCCCCGGCGATTGCGGCAATGAAGGCAAGGACGATTCCCACAACCGTCACGCCAAGCGCCCCGCGCAACGTCCGTCCTCGCAGGAGCCTGCCGCCCATGAGCGCGCGGATGCCGATGACGAGCAACACGATCGCGGCAACGGCTAACCAGGAGGCGGCGGTCTGGGGATAGGTAACCATCCTCCACCCCAGGATATCGTAGTAGACGCTGGCCGAGCCGCCTATGTCGCCGGGCAGCGGGCCCGCAGCCAGTGCAAGGGTGAGGGCCAGCGTGTTGGCACCCATGTGCTGCACGCTCCCCGGTTCCACGGCCGCCACGCGGTCCAGTGGGGTATGATAGGCCCAGCCGCCGCGATAGAACGCGATATCCAGCCCGCGCATCCCGCCCATGCGCGAGTAGATCTCGAAGTCGGTTCCCGAGGGGATCAGTCCGGACTGGAAGATGTCCTGGCCGAGTACCGTGCCGTATGGGTGTGGAACGGACGAGGCGTAGCGCGAGGTGAGCCAGGCGTTGTCGGGGCCGGCCTGGAAGAGGACTGCCTTGCCAGCGTTGCCGGCGCTCTCCAGGTCGACGAACGCCCTGACGTCGCTCGCCCACGGATGCCGCAGGAAGCCGGACGCTCCCAGCAGGCCCTGCTCCTCGGCGTCGTCGAAGTTGAAGATCACGCTGTGCATCGGAGCCGGGCCGGCCGTCAGTGCACGCGCAACCTCCAGCATCGCGGCCACCGCTATCGCGTCGTCGGCAGCGCCAACGCTGGATGCCGGCGAGTCGTAGTGCGACGACAGGAGCACCGAGCCGGCTTCGCGCCCGGGAAGCCGGGCGAGGACATTCCGGACGCGGTAGGTGACAGCATTGGAACCGGTGACCCGCATGCCGAGTGCGTCCTGTTCCACCACTTCGAGCCCGGGGAGCGCGCGCAGCCTTGCCAGCAGGTACTCGCGTGAGCGTGCCGACTCCGTCGAGCCTGGCAGCCGCAGCCCGACAGTATCGGCCAGAAAGGCCAGCGCGGGCCACGCCCTCGCGGACGAGAAGTCCGACGCTGGCGATGAGGAGGGCAGCGGCTCCGGCAGACGCTCACTCCATACCACAGCGAGCAGGAGCACCAGAAGCGCGGCAGACAGCGACGCCCACAGACGCAGGGTACGCGACCAGGGCACCGGGCGGCGCGGTGGGATCCGTTTGTAGCGTGGCATGGCGGAAACTACATCACTTTCCCGTGTTGCGGGACGGTCGGCAGTCGGTGCTCACCGACGGTCGGCGTCCATCCACGCCCGCTCCACGGCTGTCGCCGGAGCCCCGGAAGAGATGACGCCGGCGTCCTCCCTGCTTCCATGCCTCCCTCAACCAGAGTACATATCCAACGAGCTCCCTCCAGCCCCTATCGAGCGATCGTGACCCAGCCTCCCCGTACGAAGATCGTCTGCACCCTTGGTCCGGCATCGTCCACGCCGGATGTCATTCGCAGCCTGATCGAAGCCGGGCTCGACGTAGCCCGCATCAATTTTTCCCACGGCACCCACGAACAGCATGCGCAGGTCATCGCCACTGTTCGCGAGCTCGCCGTCGAACTCGGACGTCCCGTCGCCATCCTTGGCGATCTCCAGGGACCGCGCATAAGGATCGGCAATCTCCCCGCTCCCCTCATGCTGCAACAGGGTGAGGACATAATCTTCAGCACCGAGGGCGAGGAGCAGCCTGGCGAGGTGCCCGTCACCTATCCGCTCGCCGATGACGTGGGAGTGGGCGACCGCATACTGGTAAACGACGGCCTCATCGAGCTGGTCGTGCTCGACGTGTCGGCGCCGCGCGTGACGGCACGGGTCGTACACGGGGGACAGATGGGGAGCCACAAGGGGATGAACCTCCCTGGCGTCCACGTCTCGGCGCCGTCCATCACCGAGAAGGATCGCGCCGATATCGCCTTCGCGATAGAGAAGGAGGTGGACTATGTCGCCATCAGCTTTGTCAGGCGGGCAGCGGACATCGAGCAGTTGCGGCAGCTCCTGCCCACCGGCCTGCTCATCGTGGCCAAGATCGAGAAGGACAACGCGCTGGAGAACATCGACGAGATCCTCCAGGCCACCGACGCGGTAATGGTGGCGCGCGGTGACCTGGGCGTCGAACTCCCGTTCGAGAAGGTGCCGTACGCACAGAAGCGTATCATCCAGCTTGCCATGCAGGCTGGTCGACCGGTGATCACGGCGACCCAGATGCTCGAGTCCATGGTCACCCACCCGCGACCCACGCGGGCCGAGGCGAGTGATGTGGCGAACGCCATCCTGGACGGCACGGACGCCGTGATGCTGTCGGCAGAGACGGCGGCAGGCGCCTTCCCGCGGCTCGCGGTGCAGGCGATGAGGCGCATCATCACGGAGATCGAGGATCATCCGATCCCCTGGATGCGCGACCAGCGTCGTTCGATGGCCGGCGTCGGCACAACGGAAGAGACGATTGCCGCCGCGACAGTGACGGCGGTCCAGATGCTCGGGACGCCGGTCGTGGTGGTCTTCACCAAGAGTGGGTTCAGCGCGCGGGTGGTTGCCGCGCGCCGTCCCGGTGTCCCCATCCTGGCCCTCACCGATGTACCGCGTACCTATCGACAACTGGCGTTGGTGTGGGGATTGATCCCGGCGTTGGTCCCTCATTGCCGGAGCTACGGCGCGATGTGGAAGCTGGCGCACGAGGAAGTGAAACTGCGGGGCCTTGCCCAGCCAGGCGAGCGGGTGCTGGTGACGGCCGGCCATCCGTTCGACGTACCGGGAACCACCAACCTGCTGAAGGTCGAGCTGGTTTGAAGCTCACCTTCCTGGGCACCGGAACGAGTTTTGGCGTACCGCAGATCGGTTGCCGGTGCGCGGTCTGCCGTTCGGATGACCCACGGGATCGTCGTACCCGCACGGGTGCCGTCGTGGAGACTGACGGCGGCACCCGGTTGTTGATAGACACGCCGCCGGAATTGCGCCTCCAACTGGTTGCTGCCGGGATCTCCGACCTGGACGCGGTGCTCTACACGCACGATCACGCGGACCATGTCCACGGACTGGATGACCTGCGAGCGATCTCCGTCCACCGGCGAGGCGGACTTCCGTTCTACGGTCCCCCGGACACCCTTGCGAGGCTGGCCCGCCGTTTCCCCTACATCTTCGACGACAACATGCGACCGCTGCCGGGGACCACGAAGCCGGAGGGTCGGTTGCATCCATTGCGCGAGGGCGTGGTCGAGCAGATTGGCGACGCCCGGGTGACCCCGGTGAGCATACCGCATGGAGAAGTGAAGGTGTATGCTTACAGGATAGGGCCACTGGCCTACGTCACGGACGCCAAGTCGGTGCCGGAAGCGGCACTGAAGTTGCTAGTTGGAGCACGCGTACTGGTGCTGAACGCGCTCTTTCGTACGGAGCACCCCACCCACCTGAGCATCCCCGAGGCCATTGACACAGCGGGTCTCGTGGGCGCCGAGCGTACGTATCTAACACATCTCACGCACGACAACCGGCACAGCGACCTGGCGGCGTCACTTCCGCCGGGAATCATGCCGGCCTTCGACGGCCTGGTCGTGGATGTCTAGCGGAGTGTAGTACGTTCGACCGGCATTGCGCAGGGCATTCCTGGATCCGCGCATGGCAATTCGCCTGGATTACTCGAACATGATGGCGGCCGCCGTGGGCGGTGGTGTGGCGGAAGGGATGTGGGCCGATGCGGGCTCACGTTTCACCGAAGTCCACGCCGCCGCCGCCGCTCAGCACGCCGACGGCGTGCTCGGCTTCCTTGATCTGCCCGACGACCGCGAGATGCTCGCCGCCGTTCAGGGTTTCGCGGCCCGCGCCCGTGGTCGCTATGACGATGTCGTGGTGCTCGGGATCGGTGGCTCGGCGCTGGGTCCGATCGCGCTCCGCACTGCCCTCTGCGCGCCCGGCTGGAACGACCTCGCCGCCAGCGAGCGTGGGGGCCGGCCGCGGCTGCACGTGCTGGACAACGTTGATCCACGTACCATTCATGCGCTCCTGGCGCGGTTGACGCTCTCGCGGACCCTCTTTGTCGTCACCTCCAAGTCGGGCGGTACGGCGGAGACGATGGCCCAGTTCCTCGTCGTGCTCGGCCGGCTGCGAACTGCCTCCCTGCCTCCACGCGAGCATCTGGTCTTCGTCACCGACCCGGAGAACGGTGCTCTCCGGGCACTTGCCCGTCGCGACGACCTGCCGGCGCTGGAGATCGCGCCGAACGTGGGCGGCCGATACAGCGTGTTGACGCCTGTCGGGCTGCTGCCAGCCGCCCTTGTCGGGATCGATTGCGCGGCCCTGTTGGAGGGGGCCGCCGACATGCGAACGCGCTGTGCACCGTCGCAACTCGCGCGCAACCCCGCCGGGACATATGCTCTGCTGCAGTGGCTGGCCGACCGTCAGTTGGGGAAGGGGATCCATGTCTTCATGCCCTATTCCGACGCCCTGCGTGACATGGCCGACTGGTTCGTGCAACTTTGGGCGGAGAGCCTGGGCAAGGTGGGGAGCGACGGTGCGGGAACGGGTCCGACGCCTCTCGCAGCGCTGGGTGTGACGGACCAGCACAGCCAGGTGCAGCTCTTCATGGAGGGTCCGGCGAACAAGACGGTGACCCTGGTTGCGGTGGCAAAGGGACAGCAGGATGTCACGATCCCGGCGCTGGAGCCGGATATTCCGGAACTGGCCTACCTGGGTGGGCATACGCTCCACGAACTGCTCGATGTGGAGCGCCGGGCGACGGCGGGCGCGCTGGCCAGGCGCGGTCGGCCGAACATGACCCTCACTCTCGATACCGTGGATGCCTGGCACCTGGGTGGGCTGTTCATGATGCTGGAACTGGCCACGATCTATGCCGGATCGCTGTACGAGGTGAATCCACTCAACCAGCCGGGTGTCGAACTGGGGAAGCAGTTCACCTACGCCATGCTCGGGCGCGCGGATGCGGGTGCGGCGCGCGCCGAATGGGACAAGCTGCCGCGGCCGGATCCGCGCTGGCAGCTCTGAGCGGCGCTACCGGGGAGGCAGTCCGGCCATGGGCCGGCCTGCTTGCGGTGGCTGTTCGCCCCGTCCAAGTTGGGAAGTCACAGGCCACGCGGGCCGGCGGCGATCGATGCCGAAGACCCGGTACGACCACGTTCACGCTCCGCACCCGTCGGGTCGCGGGGCGCCATACAATGGGGGCTGGATGCTGGAGAAGATCGTGAGGGATGCGGCGCGCGTCGGCGACGCCGTCGAGGTTCGCGACGGTCGCGTCACGGTGAAGGATGAGGCGGCACTCACCGGGCCGATGATGGATGCACTGGTGCACGAAGCGGTGTTCGGCACCGGCATTGCCAGGGCCCAGGCGCGCTGGATGATCTGGGAGATCGGCCAGGATGTGGGTGTGCGGCCGGCGTCGATTCACGATCTCTACATGGCTCGCGGCCGTGGCGAGACGGGCGGCTTCACGGCACCAGCGATCAACGTCCGCGGCCTCTCCTACGACACGGCACGCTCCATCTTCCGTACCGCAATCCGTCTCGATGCCGGCGCCTTCCTGCTCGAGATCGCGCGGTCGGAAATCGCCTACACCGATCAGCGGCCGTCGGAGTATGTGGCCGTCATGCTGGCCGCCGCGCTACGGGAGGGCTTCCGCGGCCCGGTCTTCATCCAGGGTGACCACTTTCAGGTGAACGCCAGGAAGTACAGTGTGGACGCTGAGGGTGAGGTCGCCGCTGTCATGCAACTGGCTCGTGAGGCCATCGACGCCGGCTTCTACAACATCGATGTCGACACGTCGACACTCGTCGACCTGTCCCACGAGACCCTGGACGAACAGCAGCGGTTGAACTACGAGGTGGGCGTGAAGCTCACCCGCTTCGTGCGCGAGCAGGAGCCGGAGGGAGTTACGATCTCCATTGGCGGTGAGATCGGCGAGGTGGGCACCGAGAACAGCACGGTCCCGGAACTGCGCGCATTCATGGATGGGTTCAACCGGACGCTGGCTGAGCAGGCGCCGGGAATGGTTGGTCTTTCCAAGATCAGCGTGCAGTCGGGCACCTCCCATGGCGGTGTCGTGCTCGCCGACGGCTCCATTGCCGATGTCGCACTCGACCTGAATACCCTCGAGGAGCTGTCCCGGGTCGCCCGCGAGGAGTACGGCATGGCTGGAGCTGTCCAGCACGGTGCCAGTACCCTCCCCGATGGCGCGTTCAACAACTTCCCGCGCACGGAAACGGCCGAGATCCATCTCGCCACCAACTTCCAGAACATGCTCTACGATCACCTGCCATCCGAGCTGCGGGATGAGATCTACGAGTGGCTGCGCGTGAACACGGCCGATGAGCGGAAGGCCACGGACACCGACGAACAGTTCTTCTACAAGACTCGCAAGAAAGCCATCGGACCATTCAAGCGGGCTCTCTGGGACCTTCCGGAAGAGCTGCGAGCTGAGCTCGGTCGTGCCTATGATGACAAGTTTGGCTTCCTGTTCGAACAGTTGGCCGTGGGCGGTACGGCCGCAGCCGTCAGCAGGTTCGTGGATGCGCCCGTGCAGCGCCTCCCGATGCCTGATTCCGACCGGCCGTCGGTCAAGGCGGCGCCGGACGATCCGGACGCTGGCGAGTGAAGGGCGGGTGACCGGGACGCCATCAGCCGACGTCGCGGTCGCCGCAGAATGGCTTGCCCGGCTCTACGAGCTGGGCCGGCCGGCCGCGCATGAGGTCAGGAATGCCCTCAATGGGCTGGCGGTCAACCTGGAGGTGATCCGGGCCCGATCGGCGCGGCCCGACTCACCATCGGCTGGCATCTCACCCTTCGCCGAAGCGGCGATGGAGCAGTTCGATGCGCTCGCGTCGCTGACCGATGTCCTGCTGTCGTTCATGCGACCGGTGACCGAGCCCGCCGACGTCGCCACGCTGGTCAGGCAAGTGGGTTCGCTGCTCGGAGCGATCGCCCACGGCGATGGGGGCACCGTTACCGTGACAGTCCCCCCGTCTGACGTGGGCTACGTCACGATGGCCCGGGGGGAGGATGTGCGCCTCGCCCTGGTTGCCATGCTCCTCGCCGCATTCGACGTGGCCGGAGCATTATCTTGTGAGCTGGATGACTCGCCGCAGCCGACGCTCCGACTGCGACGCGACAGTGCCGTACTGCCACCACTCCCCGATGACGTGGCTGTCCTGCTGCGGGCCACCGGTGCACGCATGGACAGCAGTTCCGACGAGGAGTGGGTCGTTGTGTTCCCACCTTCCAGCGCTGGGTAAGCGCCTTCTGCTCTCTCGCTCCACGCCGCCATGACCAAAGCCAAGATCCTTATCGCCGACGACGAACGGGCCATCACTGACGGCCTCGGTGCCATCCTGAGCGACGAGGGATACGAGGTGGAGATCGCCTCCGACGGGCAGAAGGCCCTCGATCGCCTCAGTAGCGACATGTTCGGCGTCGTCCTCGCCGACCTCAAGATGCCCAAGCTGGACGGACTCGCCCTGCTCAAGGAGTTGCAGCTTCGCAGTATCCCGACCGAGTGCATCATCATCACCGGTCAGGCCACTGTCGGGTCGGCGGTCGAGGCCATGCAGCGCGGGGCCTATGACTACATCGAGAAGCCGCTGAACGCCGAGAAGCTGAACAGGCTCAAGGCCCTCATCCCCAAGGCGCTGGAGAAATTCAACGTCCAGCTCAAGAACCGCGAACTCTCCACCAAACTGGAGAATCTCACCCATTTCGGTGAGCTCACCGGCCAGTCGGAGTCGATGCGCCAGCTCTACCAGATTGTCGAGGCCGTCGCTCCGTCCACCGCGAGCGTGCTGATACTCGGCGAATCGGGCACGGGCAAGGAACTCGTCGCCCGTGCCGTGCACCAGAAGAGTGAGCGGGCGAAGGGTCCGTTCTTCGCCCTCAACTGTGCCGCACTCCCCAAGGATATCCTGGAGAATGAGCTGTTCGGGCACGAGAAGGGCGCCTTCACTGGCTCCACCAACGAGAAGCCGGGCGCCTTCGAGATGGCCGACAACGGCACGATCTTCCTGGACGAGGTGGCCGAGATGGCTCCCGAGATCCAGGTGAAGCTCCTCCGCGCGCTGGAGAGCCGCCAGATCCGGCGGCTTGGGGGCAAGAAGGAGATCAGCGTCGATTTCCGCATCGTCGCAGCGACCAACAAGGACCTCCAGAAGGCGCTCGCCGACGGCGAACTGCGCGAGGATCTCTACTACCGGCTGGCCGTGGTCACGCTCGAGCTGCCGCCGCTACGGGAGCGGGAGGGAGACCTGCGCCTGCTGGCCGAAGAGTTCCTGGCCCGGTTCATGAAGGCGAACAACAAGAAGATCGTGGGCTTTGACGACGCGGCCTGGGACTGGATACTCTCCTATCACTGGCCTGGAAACGTCCGCGAACTGAAGAACGCGGTGGAGCGCGCGGTGATCCTCAGCCGCTCCGACACGATCACCGCGGATGACATCATTCCCCGTCACCTGCATCAGGGGCGCGTGGGCGCGATCACGATCCCCGTCGGCGCGACGATGGCGCAGGCCCGACGTGAGCTCGTGTTGCGCACCTTCGCCTCCACCGGCGGTCATCATGGCCGGACCGCCCGCACGCTGGGCCTGCCTCCGGCGGAACTGGCGGCGGAGCTCGCACAGTTTCTGCGCGGTGACGATGTGGAGGAAGTGACGACTGGCACGACGGCCGGCACTCCGGTTGACGCTGGAGCTGGTGGGGCCGCCGGCAAGGAAGACGGCAAGCCCGCGCCGAAGAAGGCTGTCAGCAAGCGAAAGAAGGCGGCGAGGCCGGCCGCACGGAGCCGTTCGGCAAGCGGAAGCTGACGGCGACGTCCGGCCGATTACCGACGACAGATGACCCACGACGAGAGGAATGACATGGCGCGCTACGAACAGGAATACTACGAGCCCTACATCATCATCGAGCGACGCGACAGTGGCGTCGGCTCACTGCTCCTTGGCGTTGCCCTGGGCGCTGGCCTGGCACTTCTCTTCGCGCCGCAGTCGGGTGAGGAGACCAGGCGCGACATCGAGGAGCAGGCAAGGCGGGCGAGGGCCCGCGCCGGCCGGCTGGCCGACGATTTCTCCGCCAGCGTCTCTGAAACGCTGGATCAGGCCCGGTCCCAGGTGGAGGACCGCCTGGACGCAGCGCGTGACGCGGTGGACATGAGGCGTCAACAGGTCACCCGTGCGGTGGAGGCGGGAAGGTTGGCGGCCCATCAGGCGCGGAGCGAGTTGGAGCGACGCATCGCCGAGGGGAAGGCGGCCTACGAGGCCGGTGTGACGGCGGCGCGGGACCATGCTGCTTCCAGCAGGACCAGCGACGACGAGCACTCGACGCCGGTCGCCGATACGCCCCACGGAGCAGTCCCGGGCGCTCCGGCGGCCACTCCGGTGGCCGACTGAGCGCCGTCCAGGTCGACCGGCGCCGAGCTTGAACTCTCCGTAGGCCGTCGAGGCCCACTCGCGTGCCCAAGAGACCGTTCATTGTCCGGCTCGGCTGGACCCTGCGCGATTACCTGAAGAGAGTCTGGGACAATGCGGGCGAGGACAACATCTTCTTCCTCGCTGGCGGGATCGCCTTCAATACGCTCCTCGCCATAATCCCATTCTTTCTCCTGCTCGTGGCAGGTCTTGGCTATGCCCTGGACCAGAGTGCCGAGGTCTCGATTCACGAGGTCTCGGCGCTCGTCGACAGGCTGTTGCCCCCCGGGCTCAATCCCGGCCCGCTCGCCATCCAGACGATCCTTGGCGATATAATCGCTGCGCGTGGTTCGATCGGCTTCTACAGTGCGATCCTCTTCGTCTGGTTCAGCACCCGACTGTTCGGCTCGCTTCGGAGTGTGCTCGGAGAGGTGTTCGACGTGGAGACCGGGCGCAGCATCATCGCCGGCAAGCTGTTCGACATCAAGGTGACGCTCGCCTCGTCGGTGCTGCTCGTGGCCTACGTCGTTCTCAGCACCTACCTGGCGTTCGCAACCACCCGAAGTGTTGCCGTGCTTGGCCAGTTGGGCATGCGCGACGACGTGATGGGACAGTTGGAGTACTCCATCGGGCGGACGCTGGCCTTCCTGTTCATCGTCGTGATGTTCTTCGGGCTCTACAAGGTTCTTCCAGGCAGGCACATCCGGTGGCGCACCGCACTCCTGGCAGCCCTCTTCACCAGCATCCTGTTCGAACTGGCCCGCAATCTGTTCACCGCCTACGTGAAGTCGTTCAATCCCGGATCCATCTACACCGGTACCCTGACCGCAGCCGTGGTCATTGTACTCTGGATCTACTACGCCTCCATGCTCTTCATACTGGGCGGAGAGGTGGCACAGGTCTACGACCTGCGGCGGGTGAGGCGCAGACAGCGCGAGGTATTCGAGTAGCGCCAATCCAGTCTGTGACCTGCAGCACGGCCACGTGGAGTCTGGCCCGCGCCTTGCCTTGGAAGCCGGTCGAACGATTACCCACTGGAGGCAACCGTGCGCAATCTGATACCACTCGCAGCACTGACCGCTCTCATCACACTCGGCGCCTGCAAGAAGACTGGTGAAGGGCAGTACGAGGTTGAGAGACCCGTCGTCGGCACCCAGACCGACACGATCAACACGCCGTCCATCGAGGTTGGCACGAAGACCGACACGATCACGACGCCGACCGTCGGCACCAAGAAGACGGAGGTGAAGGTGCCCACGGTGGATGTGAAGCCGCCGCCGCAGGACTGATCTCACACCGGCGCCCAGGCGCCACGGCCGGAGAGACACCATCGGGGATGCCCGTGGCTGGCGCCAGCCTGTCACGGGCATCGTCAATGTGCGACAGCGCTTCCGTCCGGAGCCCGGACGGCTCATCTTGCCGGGATGACCATAGATCTGAGAAGTGACACCGTCACAAAGCCCGGCGCGGCCATGCGCCAGGCCATGGCCAGCGCCGACGTGGGCGACGACGTCCTGGATGGCGATCCCACGGTGGCCCGGCTGCAGGAGCGAGTCGCTGAGCTGTTGGGCAAGGAAAGGGCGCTCTTCTTTCCCACCGGTACGATGGCCAATCAGGCAGCTCTCTGGCTGCTGGGGGACCGAGGCACCGAAGTGCTCCTGGACGCGGAGGCACACATTGCGCACTGGGAACTGGCGGGGGCCGCTGCGCTGGCCGGGCTACAGCTCAGGCCGGTCAGGGGTGATGGCCTGGTCATGGACGCCGAAGCTCTGCGACGCACCATCCGACAGCCCTCGCCCAATGCCCCACGGGCCAGTCTCGTCTGCCTGGAGAACACTCACAACGGCGCGGGCGGCGTCGTCACGTCGCTCCCGGAGCTGCGCGCGATCAGCGAAGTGGCTCGTGAGCACGGCCTGCCGGTGCACATGGACGGCGCCCGGCTCTGGAATGCCTCGGTCGCTACTGGCACCAGCCTGGCGGAGTTCGCCGCCTGCGCCGACACCGTGATGGTGAGCTTCTCCAAGGGGCTGGGCGCGCCCGTGGGAGCGGCCCTGGCCGGTGACTCGGCTGCCATGACCGATGCCTGGGTGATCCGCAAGCGGTTTGGCGGAGGGATGCGCCAGTCGGGCATTCTCGCCGCTGGAGCGCTCTACGGACTGGAGAACAACCTGACGCGATTGGCCGAGGATCACGAGCACGCGAGGCTGCTGGCCGATCGGGTGGAGGGTGCCGGCGGTGCACGGGTGGTACCCCCCGACACCAACATCCTGATGGTCGATCTGGCCCACGGAATCGCGGCCGCGGAAGTCGTGGCGCGGATGTCGGAGCGAGGGGTGAAGATCTCGGCCTGGTCGCCGACGCGCCTCCGCGCAGTCACCCATCTGGATGTTGGGCGAACAGATGCGGAGACTGCCGCCCAGGCACTGGCCGAGCTCCTTGCCGAGATGGCATGACCAGCAGGTTCCCGGTTGCACGACAAGCGGGACAGTGGCCGCGAATGCGTTCGGTGCACTTCCAGCGGCTGCCGGATCACAGTATATTCAGAATGCTCCAGGTCCCGGAGGGCGCGAGCCCGCTAAACCCGTCAGGACCCCGCAGGTAGCAGCGGCATGTGGTGTCTCACGTTGCTCCGCCAGACCTGGAGTATCGCGCGGGAGGTGGGTGGCAACGGCGGTAGCCGTGCCTCGACACCCCCGCGCGATTTCGTTGGCGGAGGTGGGCTGGCGGGGGAGGATGCTGAGCCCCTGCTATGGGCCGGTGCGGGAGGCTGGCTGGCGGGTGGCCGGCTTCCCTCGTCCGTGATGGCCAACCGATGCTGCCCTGGTCGTCCTGCCCCGGAGCCGGCTTGTGAGGACGCCTGCCACGCGAGACATTGCAGGCCCGGGTAACGACAGCCGTCTCGGACCGGGCTGTCGCCTCTGGCGGCCTTTCGTTCTCCGCACCATGCTCGCGCCATTCCCCGCACGACGCCGGCGACCGGGGACAGGTCTTCTCCGTTGACGCTCGACCCGTAGGCAACGTAGCCATGGCCATCGCTCTTGCTCGCAAGTACCGTCCGCGCGACTTCGCTTCAGTCGCCGTTCAATCGCACGTCTCCAACACCCTGAAGGGTGCCATCGCACGCGGTCGCGTGGCCCACGGCTACCTGCTCTGCGGGCCCCGCGGGACGGGCAAGACGACGCTCGCCCGCGTGCTCGCCATGGCTCTCAATTGCGAGCGTCGGGGCGAACGGCTTGACGGCGAGCCTTGTGGCGTGTGCCAGTCCTGCGAGCGAATCTGGAGTGGCGGGGCGAGCCTCGACGTGGTCGAGATAGACGCGGCTTCCAACCGCGGTGTGGACGATGCGCGCGACCTCCGTGAGCGGGCCATGTATGCGCCATCCAGCGATGAGCGCTACAAGGTCTACATCGTGGACGAGGCTCACATGCTCACCCGCGAGGCCTGGAACGCGCTGCTCAAGATCCTCGAGGAACCGCCGCCGCGAGTCGTGTTCGTTTTCGCCACGACGGAGCCGCAGAAGATTGCCATGACGGCGGCACCGGTGTTGAGCCGGCTGCAACGATTCGATCTCAAGCGCATCGGACCCGCGGAGATTCGCGAGCGGTTGGCGGAGGTACTTGCCGCCGAGGGGGTGGAGGCGGAGCCGGAAGCGCTGGCGATGATCGCGCGGGCGGCCGATGGTGGCCTGCGCGACGCCCTCAGCCTCACCGACCAGGTGCTGTCGCTGGATAGCACCGGAGCCGTTACTGCCGACAGGGTGCGTGAGGCGCTGGGGCTGGTGGCGGAGGATGAGTTCCTGGCAGTGCTGGACGTCGTCGCCGAGCGACGGGCGCCCGACGTGTTCGCGACGGTTGCTCGGCTGGTTGACGCCGGGATCGACCTCGGTGGCTTTCTGGCCGGCTTTGCCGACATCCTGCGTGCTCAACTGGCGACGACGCTCGGTGGCAAGGTGGGCGACCTCTCCGAGCGAACCCGGTCGGAGCTCGTTGAGCGGCGCGAGCGATTGTCGGCGGGGGATCTGCTACGCATGCTGCACGCGGTCGGCGAACTGGAACCACGGCTGAGGCGCAGCGGGCAGCAGCAGTTGCTGCTGGAGACTCTGCTGGTCAGGTTGGCGCTCATGGATCGCTCGGTCGAACTGGAGAGCATTCTGGAGGCGCTGGGCGAGGAATCTTCCCCGCGCCGGAGCGACGGAGGAGGGAAGGGTTCGAAGGCGTCCTCGTCGTCGCCCAGGCGCACTGACGTCAGCAGCAGGGCACAGGAATCGACGAGGAAGCCGGCGTCGAGAGGCGAGACCGCGCCGCAGCCGGACGCAGCCTCTCCGGGAGGCTCGATTCCGGCGCGTGGGCAGGTATCTCCACCATCCAGTGGCCCGGCCTCGTCCGCTCCCGGTGACCTACCGGCGGGCAGGCCGACTTCGACGCCAGCGGGCAGGACGCGCGGTCCGGCCGACGCGACCATGCCGAACTCGACGCAGGCGTCAAAGGTGAGTGATGCGACCGCCGCACCCGCGCCGGCTTCGGCACCAGCGGTCAGGACGCCCGGTCCGGCCGCTGCGTCCACCCCGGTACTCGTCACCACCGGCGCTCCCTCCGTCGTGCGTGACGGTCCGCCGCCCTGGGAAGGGCCGCGTCCCTGGGACAGCGACGAATCGCCCGAGGATCCACCAGCAGCCCCAGCCTCGCCATCCCGCCGCGTCACCGGCACCGCCGGAGCGGCGGCCGGTTCCAGGTCGGTGGCTGCCCCGGAGATCAATCATCTGGTGGAGCGATGGGGCGAGGTCGCCGACCGATTGAGAGCAGCCGGCAGGGGTGTGCTTGCCGCACTGCTCATGGAAACATTGCCGGTCACGGTTACCACCAACGGTTCGGTGACGTTGGAAGCCGACGACGGGACGACCGCCGAGGGACTGGAGAACGGGCGCGAGGAGGTGCTGTCGGCAGTGCGTGGGCTCTTTCCGGGCGTTGCCAGGATCCTTGTCCGGCACGATGCGCGAGCGACGGGGGCACCGATGCAGCGGCTGACGGTCGAAGGGGTGCGGGAGGAGCGCGTGGCGGCACTTCGCCGCCGCGATCCGACCCTTGCCGCGGCGATCGAAACGCTGGACCTGGAGTTGCTGGATTGAGAGGGCTGACGGGGGCTCTGCTGCCTCCGGTCGACTCCCTCCCCGACAGGTTGCAGTCGCCTCATGGGCCGCCGTCGATGGCCGGCGGTTCCTCGGCTTGCTCAGCCAGCACGACGCTGGCTACCTTTCAACTCTTCCCCTGAATAGCAGAACATGGCCGATATCATGAAGATCCTCCAGCAGGCGCAGCAGATGCAGGGGCGCTTGCAGGAGATCCAGGACGAGCTGCAGAAGATGACCGTCGTGGGCAGCGCCGGCGGTGGAATGGTGTCCGTGGAGGCCGACGGCAAGGGCCAGATACGGAAGCTCAGCATCGATCCGAGTGTGGTGGATCCGACTGATGTCGAGATGCTCGAGGATCTGGTGCTGGTGGCGATGAGCGACGCGCAGAAGAAGGCGGCTGAGATGGCGCAGGGTGAGATGGGCAAACTCACCGGCGGCATCGATCTGCCATTCAAGCTTCCGTTCTGAAGTGTCGGCGATCGACGACCTTGCTACCGAGCTGGCGCGCCTTCCGGGTATAGGGAAGAAGACGGCGTTCCGACTCACCTACCACCTGCTCAAGCAGTCGCCCGACCAGAGCCGCCGGCTGGCCGATGCGCTGCAGACGCTCGCCGAGCGCGTGCGTCCCTGTTCTCGCTGCTTCAACCTGAGCGAGGACGAACTCTGCTCGATCTGCCTGGATCCGCGCCGTGACGTCGGCCTCCTCTGCGCAGTCGAGGAAGCATCGGATATCGGAGCGATCGAGCGGTCGGGCGAGTACCGGGGTCTGTACCACGTCCTGGGCGGCCGGCTCTCGCCGTTGGACGGTATCGGTCCCGATGACCTTACCATCTCACAACTCGTCCGGCGGTTGGACGGAGGAATACGCGAGGTGATAATCGCCACGAACCCGAGCCTCGAGGGCGAGGCAACTGCGCTCTATCTGCAAGGACAGATCGTGTCACATGGACTGAGAGTTACCAGAATCGCTCGCGGCCTTCCGGTGGGAGGCGACCTGGAGTACGCCGACGGCGTGACCATCGCACAGGCGTTGAGTGCCCGCCGGGAGATGATCTGATGCCCGCCCGCGTCCTGTTGCGCCGCGCCGCGGCCCGTCGTCAGATGGGGCCGGCAGGAGCCGCGCGTGGATCGCTCGCCCTCGTCGGTTTCCTGGGCGGGATGACGCTCGGCGTGCTGCTGGCAAGCCAGCAGTTGTACCGTCACCGTCGCAACCTCTTCAGTCCGAGGAGCTACGAGCGGCTGGCCGCGCTTTCCTACCTGCGTGGACAGCCGTCAGTGGAGACGCTCAGGCTGCTGCACGATTACGTGGGCTGGGAATCCCGCCCGTTGCTTCGCCGTCGCGGCTTCCGGTTGCTGCGGCAGTTGGAGCGCACCCTCGACTAGGACGTCCGGATGACTGTTGGATCAGCCAGTTGGTCGTTCACCGAAGGCGACTTCGAGAGTATCTCGCAGACGTTGCAGCGATTCCTCTACGACAGCAATGCGCGGTGCGCCATGCTCGTGGACCGAACCGGCCAACTCGTCGCCACGGTCGGTGAGCAGCCGAGCTTCGACCCGACCGCCTTCGCCACCCTGACAGCCGCGGACTTCAGCGCCAACGATCAACTGGCGCGCCTGATTGGAGAGACCGACTTCAACACGCTTTTCCACCAGGGCGAGAAGGAGTCAATGTACCTCGCCGACGTGGCCCGCAGGGTGATACTCGTCGTCCTGTTCGACAACCGCACCACGCTGGGTCTGGTACGACTGAAGATGAAGCAGGCGGTGGACGAGCTGACGAAGCTGTTCACGGCCGTGTTCGCGCGCGAGAAGCGGGCTGCTGGCAACAGGCCCAACTTCCTCGCCGGCGCCGACGACGAGATCGACCGGCTGTTCCAGTGACGGGAGAGCAGCCATGTCGATGATCAACTACGCCTCGCGCGAGATCAACTGCAAGATCGTCTATTACGGCCCGGGGTTGGGCGGCAAGACGACGAACCTGGAACATGTCTACGGCAAGGTGTCGCCGGACACGCGCGGCAAGCTCATCTCGCTGGCAACGGAGACGGAGCGCACGCTCTTCTTCGACTTCCTGCCGGTGGACCTGGGCACGATCCGCGGGTTCCGCACACGCTTCCATCTGTACACGGTGCCCGGCCAGGTGTATTACAACGCCAGCCGCAAACTCATCCTCAAAGGGGTGGACGGGGTGGTCTTCGTGGCCGACTCGCAGATGGAGCGCATGGAAGCCAACCAGGAGTCCATGCAGAACCTCTACGACAACATGACGGAGTACGGATACGACATCACCCGGATGCCGTTCGTCGTGCAATACAACAAGCGAGACCTTCCCAACGCGGCGTCGCTGGGCGAGCTTCAGGCTGCGCTGAACCCGGGATGGGAACTCACCGAGCCCTCACGGCAGCGCATGGTGGCCGACCCAGGCCGTCCGGGGGAGCATCTGGTAAGCCAGTTGCCCACCGGCGAATGGGTGGAGCGTGCGCCCTATTTCGAGGCAGTTGCCGTGGGTGGGGAAGGTGTTTTCGACACGCTGAAGGCCGTCAGCAAGCTTGTCCTGAAGTCGCTCGCGTGATTCCTCTGGCGCCGGGGCGCCCGTGAACCTTCCCAATGCGCTAACGGTCGGACGCATCGCGATCACACCGCTGATCGCCGTGCTCGCCTTCGTCGGCACCTGGGAATGGCGCCTTCTCGCCTTCGTCGTCTATATCGCTGCCGCTGTCTCGGACTACTACGACGGCGCGCTCGCCCGGCGACGGAACCAGATCACGCCGCTCGGCCAACTGCTCGACCCACTCGCCGACAAGCTGCTGCTGGTGGGCACCGTGGTGCCCATGTTTCTCCTCATCGGTTCCGGTGCAGCCTGGTCGTTCTGGTCGCCACTGGCCGGGATCGCCGCGGCCGTGCCTGGCCCGGTGCTCGTCGGTGACGGCATCGAGCGCTTCCCGTTCTTCACCCCCATCGGTCTCATCGGCCTGCCGTGGTGGATACTCGCGGTGATCTTCGGTCGCGAGTTGGTCATGACCATCTTCCGGCAGGTTGCCGCTCGACGAGGCGTGATAATCGCCGCCATCGGGCCGGCCAAGTGGAAGACCGGCTTCCAGTCGACGTGGGTAGGGGCCACGTTCTTCTGGTTCTTTGCCGCGACCATCGCCGAGCACTACGGTTGGACTTCGTCGGCGTGGCGCGTCTTCGCCCACTTCAACGGCATCGTGGGCGTGCTGACCATGATCGGCGCGACGGGGCTCACACTCTACTCGCTCGCGCTCTATTTTCATCGCTTTGGCTACGTGCTGGTGGGTGGCAGCCGCATGCGAGCACGCTGAGCAGGACGGCTGACGGAGTGATGGAGGGCGTGTCTTGAAGGTCGAACTGGTGACCATTGGCGACGAATTGCTGCTGGGCTTCACCGTCGACAGCAACTCTGCGCACCTGGGCCGGGTCCTGTCGACCATCGGTGTGGAGGTCGAGCGCCGGACGACCGTCGGCGATGACACCGGCGCGATCATCGACGCGCTCCGTGAAGCACTTGACCGGAGCGGAGCCGTGATCAGCACCGGTGGTCTGGGTCCGACCACGGACGACGTCACCCGGCAGGCCGTCGCCACCCTGTTCGGTCGTCGACTGACGCCAGACAGTGCGATCGCCGAGAGGTTGAGGGCCTGGTGGGTCGAGCGGGGTCTGCCAGGAGAGCTACCAGCGAGCAATCTGGCGCAGGCGCTGGTACCGGACGGTGCGGTCATCCTGGAGAACCGGCACGGCACGGCGCCCGGCCTCTGGCTGGAGGATGAGCGAGGCAGGTGGGTGGCAGTGTTGCCCGGCGTGCCGCGCGAGATGCGCGGCATGCTGGAGGAGGAACTGTTGCCTCTGCTCGTTGCGCGCACGGCTGCTGCTGGCAACCCTCGGACCGTGGTACGCTCGCGGACGCTGCGCACAACGGGCATCGCCGAATCGGTACTGGCTGGCCGGCTGCATGAGCTCAGTCGTGACGCGCTGGCGGCGGAGCTGGCCTATCTGCCGGGCGCCAATGGTGTGGACCTGAGATTGACCGTACGCGACCAATCTGCCGGCGCGGCCGACGCACTGCTTGAACGGGCCGCAGCGCTGGTGCGCGCGGCGGTGGGTCGGTATGTCTACGGCGAGGGAGAAGCCGACCTCGCGGCAATCGTGCTGGACAGCTATCGGTTGCGCGGGTGGCGCATCGCCGTCGCCGAGAGCTGTACCGGCGGCATGCTGGGCGAGCGCCTGACTACGCCGGCTGGCTCGAGCGATGTGTTCGAGGGGGGAGTGATCTCCTACGACAACCGGGTGAAGACCCGGTTGCTGGGTGTGGGGCAGGAGATGCTGGAAATCCATGGTGCGGTCAGCGAGTCCGTAGCCCGCCAGATGGCCAGCGGCGTGCGCGAACGCCTGACGACCGCGGTAGGGGTAGGCATCACGGGGGTGGCGGGCCCTGGAGGAGGCAGTGCGTCCAAGCCGGTAGGCACTGTCTGGATCGGGCTGGACGTGGAAGGCTCAGTCATCGCCCGCCTCTTTCACCTCGTGGGAGACAGGACGGAGATCCGTCAACGGGCCACCCAGGCTGCGCTTCGCATGCTGCTGGACGCGAGTTCCTGAACAGCTCCGGGGGAGTTCGTCACGTCAACCTGCCATCCGCCAGAGGTATGCACAGCGCTGCAGGATCCACAGCACACGGGGCACGAGCGTTGCACCGTCTTCGCACACTGTCGAGATTACCCTCATGCCCGCCGTGGGCGTGAGGGTGCGCAACTTACAGGTAGAACAGAATGAGAGATCGCGACGATATCGGAGGACGCAGGCCGCCTGCTGAGCAGGACCAGCATGTCGACAACTCTGCCTTCGGAGAGGCTGTCCAGCCTGGAAGCACCATGCCGGTGGACGTCGGGCCGGTCGACGACGCCGAGTTCGAGCTCTCGGGTGCGATGGAATCGGGCGACGGCGAGAACGAGACGGAGCCGGCGACGATCGACGCGCTGCAGGAGGCGCTCGAGGGCGAGCGGGATCGTCTTCTGCGGCTTGCCGCCGAGTACGACAACTTCCGTCGGCGCAGTCAGCGCGAGCGCCTGGAGGCAGGTGCGCGCGGGCAGGCCGAATTGGTGAAGGCGTTGCTCGAGCCATTTGATGACCTGGATCGTTTCGCCAACGTGGAACCCTCCACCACCACCGCGTCCATCGTGATCGAGGGCGTGGCGATGGTGGAGCGGAAGATGGCACGAGCGCTCACCGCGGCCGGTCTGGAAATCATCAATCCGGTGGACGCCCCGTTCGATCCGAATCTGCACGAGGCTGTCGCGACGACGCCCGCGGCGAGCCAGGCCGAAGACTCCACCGTGTCCCAGGTCTATCAACTGGGCTACGTGTTTGCCGGCCAGCTACTGCGACCGGCGAGAGTGGTCGTGCGGCAGTGGCAGGGCTAGGGCTTCCGGGAAACCATGGCCCAGACCAGGGATTACTACGCAATTCTCGGCGTGTCAGCCACAGCGACCGCGGACGAGATCAAGAAACAGTACCGGCGCCTCGCCAAGAAGTATCATCCTGACGCCAATCCCAACGACAGCCAGGCCGCCGACAAGTTCAAGGAGATCTCGGAGGCGTACGGGGTCGTGGGCGACGCCGAGAAGCGGAAACAGTACGACGAGATGCGTCGGTTGGGCGCTTTCGGCGGATTTGGCGGGGCGCGTGGCACCGGTGGCCGTCCAGGTGCCAGGAGCGGCATGGGCACGTCTGGCGCCGGATCCGGACCCGGAGGGTCATTCCGCTACGAGGACCTCGATCTGGGCGGCCTCGGCGGCCTGGGCGACCTGTTCAGCTCCATGTTCTCGGGCGGACAGGGCGCCGCAGGCAGGGCCGGCCGTAGTCGTGGCCCGGAGCGCGGCCACGACGTCGAGACTTCGCTCGAGATCCCGTTCCGGGTGGCGGCGAGAGGTGGCAAGGTACCGGTGGAACTGGACGTCACCGAGGAGTGCGCGACATGTCACGGGAGCGGCGCGGCGCCCGGAGCATCCATGCGTACCTGCCCGGAGTGCAGCGGCCGCGGCACGATCTCCTTCGGTCAGGGCGGCTTTGCCGTCCAGCGCCCGTGCCCCATGTGCCTGGGCCGCGGTCAGGTGCCGTCGCAACCCTGCCCGACGTGCAGCGGTTCGGGCGAGGTCCGCAATCGTAAGAAGGTGCTCATCACCGTTCCCTCAGGAGTGGACGAGGGTACCAGGATCCGTCTCAAGGGCCAGGGCGGGCGCGGCCCCGGAGGCGGTCCACCCGGTGACCTGCTGATCACATTCCAGGTGAAGGCGGATCGATTCTTTCGTCGCGAAGGGTTGGACGTCATCGCTCCCGTGCCGATCAATATTGCCCAGGCAACGCTCGGGTCCAAGATCAGCGTGCGCACGCTGGAGGGGAAGAAGGTCGCGATGCGCGTCCCGGCAGGTACGCCTGGCGGCAAGCGTTTCCGCGTGCGGAATCAGGGGATCGAGAAGGACGGGCAGCGCGGCGACCTCATCGTCGAGGTGCAGGTCACGGTGCCGGACAAGTTGACGGAGGAGCAGGAGCGAATGATGCGCGAGTTTGCCGATGCCGGCGGCCTGAAGTACTAGCCCCGGCGCTCCTCGTCGTGGTGCATGGTCGGGCAGGTCGTCTCAGCTAGACGGCCACCGCCATTGGAAGTGCCATGCGCTGACCCACGGCCTGTTCGATGAAGCCGCCCCCGAGTACGCGTTCGCCGTCATAGAGGACCATGGACTGCCCGGGCGTGATCGCCGATACGGGCTCGTCGAGAGCCAGCTCGATCTCGTCCAGTTCGCTACGCAGCAACTCAGCCCATACCGGCGCCTGACGGTGGCGCACGCGTAGCTGCACCCGTTCACCTGCGGAGAGCGGATCCACCAGCCAGTTCACGCCGCGGGCGATGACGCCACGTCCCAGCAATGCCTCGCGTGGTCCCACCACCACCTCGCGCTCACGGGGTCGGATGGCCACCACGAACAGAGGCTCGGTCGATCCTCCAGGCAGTCCTCTCCGCTGGCCAATCGTGTAGCGAGCGTGGCCGTCGTGCTCTCCTATCACGCGGCCATCGAGAGTAACGATCGGGCCACGGGCGAGCGACGGGGCATCCTCGCCGAGTTCGCGGGCGATGACCTTCGCATGATCTCCGTCGGGAACGAAGCAGATGTCCTGGCTCTCGGCCTTCTCGGCTACCACTTCCAGCCCCAGCGCATGCGCCTGCGCCCTGGTCTCCACCTTGGTCAGGTGACCCACCGGCAGGATCAGTCTGGACAGAACCGCGCGCTGGAGCCCCCAGAGGAAGTACGTCTGGTCCTTGCCAGCGTCAACGCCTCGCCGCAGCTCGCCGCCCACCACGCGAGCATAATGTCCGGTGGCAATCCACCGTGCGTCGATCCCGTCGGCCTTGTGCAGCAGGTCACGGAACTTCGTGAAGGTGTTGCACCTCACGCACGGTATGGGAGTGCGGCCGCGGGAGTACTCGTCCACGAAGTCGCGCACGACATCCCGCCCGAACGCGCTCTGCAGGTTCAGCACATAATGCGGCACACCCAGCTGTTCACAGACGCGCCGGGCATCGTTGGTGGACTCGAGCGAACAGCAGGGGCGGTCGGGGATGTCGTCGCCATGGCAGAACAGGTTCATCGTCACGCCCACGACGTCGTACCCCTGCTGGACGAGCATCGCCGCGGCCACCGACGAATCGACTCCGCCGGACATCGCCACCACCACCCGCTCGCCAGCCATCAGACGAGCGCCGTGCCGCGGGCCTTGGCGACGAGAGCAGGGAAGAGCTCGGCCACGCGGTCTATGCAGGCATCGTTCGACAGGCTGCCAAGGCTCATGCGGATGGCGCTGGCGGCGAGGTCCGGACGCGTGCCGATGGCCAGGAGCACATGGGATGGCGCGGTACTTCCGCTCTGGCAGGCTGAACCTCCCGAACAGGCTACCCCGGCAAGGTCGAGCGCCATGAGCAACGACTCGCTGTCCACGCCAGGAACGGAGACATTGAGCACATGCGGCGCTCTCGGCGCTCCGCGGCCGTGGATCACCGCGTCGCTGATGCGAGCCAGGATCGCTCCCTCCAGACGGTCACGTAGTGCCTCCAACCGGGCCCACTCCTCTTCCTGGTGGGCCACGGCCAACTCGGCGGCGCGGGCAAGGCCGACGGCGGCGGCAACGTTCTCGGTGCCGGGGCGCCGTCCACGATCCTGTGATCCACCGTGAAAGAGTGGCGCCAGCCGCGTGCCGCGGCGGATGTAGATCGCGCCGATCCCCTTCGGGGCGCCGATCTTGTGCCCCGACATCGTGAGCAGGTCGAAGGGGACCGCGCCGGCATCGATCGTCACCTTCCCGAACGCCTGGACTGCGTCGGTATGGAATGTCACGCCACGCGCGTGAGCCAGTTCGGCCAACGCCGGAACGGGCTGCATGACTCCGATCTCATTGTTCACCCACATCACCGTCATGATCGCGACGTCGCCGTCCACCAGGCGATCCGCCGAGTCCATGTCCACCACGCCGTCATGCGTCATCCGGAGCAGGCGCTCCTCGGCTCCTTCGCGAGCAGCCTGGTGCACCGCTTCGAGAACCGCCTTGTGCTCCACAGGCGTTGTCACGATCGCCCGCCGGGCAGTGTCGCCATGGGCACGCCAGGGACCCAGCACGGCGAGGTTGTCTCCCTCCGTGCCACCGGAGGTGAAACAGACCTCGTCCACATTGGCGCCCATGCACCGTGCGAGGCGTGAACGCGCCTCGTCGAGCGCGACTCGCGCCTCACGACCCCAGCGGTGGGTGCTCGATGGGTTGCCGAAGCGGGAGCCAAAGAACGGTTCCATCGCTTCCAGCACCTCCGGCAGCACAGGGGTCGTGGCTGCGTGATCGAGATAGATAGGGTGGGACATGATTGGTAATATAAGGGAATCCGTGTCGTCGGGGGTGGTGCCCCCCGGGTAGCGCACGGCGATTCCGGCCCTTCCCCACCGCCCGGGTGACCAGCCGTCAGGGCCTGACGTTGGCGGCCTGGCGGGTTGGACCGTCGTAGAGGACGGCGCGCACCGGGCTGGCGTCCAGCCCCTGGAGCCTGAGCGGTAGTGCCACGAGCAGGTAGGGGCCGTCGGCCACGTGGCGCAGGTCCAGATTCTCCAGCAACTGCGCGCCGCCGTCGAAGAGGGCGTGGTGGGTGGCGAGAGCAGTACTCTGCCGGCGGTCCACCGAAGGGGCATCGACACCCAACAGGCGCAGGCCATCGCCGGCAAGAAGGTGCGCGGCATGAGCACTGAGTGCCGGCCAGTCGTCGGGAAAGGTGCCGTCGGCTATGGATTGACCGGTGCGTAGCAGCAGGCGTTCGGTGCCTGACGGGTATCTGCCCCGCAGTTCCTCCAGGGCCACGTCGCGCGGCGTACCGTCCAGCGTTATCACGTACGCCGGGCCGACGAATGCCGAGAGCGGTAGCGACTCGCTGGTCGTGGCGCCGGGCCGCACGTGGAGCGGCGCGTCGGCGTGGGTGCCGACGTGCGGACTCATCGTGATAGCTGAGACCTGGACGGTAGCGCCGGCGGCCATGTCCCAGGTCCAGCCGCAACTGTACGGCGTGTCGCCCGGCCATTCCGGGGTACCTGGCCGCACCAGCATGCTGATGTCGACAGGCGTCGCCAGGGACCATGCATTGCCTGCCATGCCCGGGGCAGCCAGCTTGTCCCCACCGCGCCCGATCACGCGCCGGGGCCGCCCGGCACCGCCGTCGGAGCCGATCCGGAATAGAGCTGATGGCGCACATCCCAGAGGGCGGGGAAGAATCGCTGGGCAACGGTGCGCGAGAGATACTTCGCGCCCAGTGTGCCACCCGTCCCTCCCGTACCCGGACCGATCACTCGCTCCACGAGCTGCACATGCCGGAATCGCCAGAGACCGAATTGCTGCTCGTACTCCAGTAGCGCCTCGGCGACGAAGAACAGCGTGCCGGGACCGGCTCCGGTATAGATCGATGCCGGAGTCGCCCCCTCGCTTTCCAGCAACCGCAGGAAGAGTTCCTGGAGGGTCGGGCCGGCGAGCGCCCGCTGGACGATGTCCGGTATCTCGCCGTGGGCGCTGATGACGTGCATGAAGTGTTCATCGCGCAGCCCCGACATTGCCTCGATGGCCCGGAACTGGTCGCTCTGGGAACCGCTGGAGCTTCCCAGGTAACCCCGGAACTCGCGGAACCGCTGCGGCGGCAAGGTATCGAGCGCGGCCAGTTGAGCGGACACGATGCGCATCAGTGAGTTGATGCGGTTCAGTCGCCAGAGCGCCGCACCAGCGTCCAGCCGCTGCATGCCGGCTACCAATCCCTCCAGCTCGTGGAGAATGACCTTGAACCAGAGTTCACTCGCCTGGTGGACGACGATGAAGAGCAGTTCGTCGGGGTGCACCGGATCGGTGCGTGGGCGCTGCAGCTCGAGCAACTCCTCGAGGCAGAGGTAGCTGGGATAGCTCACGTCCTGGTCCGGGGCGTGGTCAGGCCCTGTCTTCCTGTCGTCGGCTCGCTCGGTCAAAATGTGGACACCTCCAACGCGGCGATGTCGTCGACGCGCATTGTCTCGGTGGTATGGAATGGCTCGCCGTAGCGAGTACGGATGAGAGTGCCGTAATGAGCGGCCTTGTGACGCACGAGGTCGTACAGCGGCTCGCCGTTCGGCTGGACCTCCCCGGCCTGAGTGGCGTCGTCGAACTGCGAGGCGAAACAGCGAATCGCCTCCAGCTTGCGTTCGAAGACGTCGCTGATGTCGACGACGAAGGTCGGCTTCACGGCGTCTTCCCGGTAGGTGATGCAGTGCAGCACCTTCCTGGGCCGGTGCGGCGGCAGGTCGGGCTCCAGCCTGGCAAGCCCGGCGACGAAGCAGGCGTCCCGGATGAGCTCCGCCGCCACGCGATGATCGGGATGGCGTCCCGACTGTGCCGGCGCGATCACGACCTGTGGGCGGAAGCGACGTATCATGCGGGCGAGCGCGGCGCGGGTCTCCGGCGTGTTGGTGATGCCGGCGTCGGGAAGCGCCAGGTTCTCCCTGGCCGACACGCCGAGCACTTCGGCGGCGCGCGCGGCCTCCCGGGCACGCAGCTCGGCCGAACCGCGGGTTCCCATCTCACCCTGGGTGAGATCGATGATTGCCGTCCGCCGGCCCAGGTCCACCGCACGCAGGAGGGTCCCGCCGCAGGTCAACTCGACGTCGTCGCGGTGCGCGGCAATGGCCAGCACATCGACCGTGCTGTCAGTGATGTTCATGAGCGGGAATGTACCGCGCCTCGCGAACACCGGAAGTAAGGTCGCCGCTGGGAGCTCCGGGCGACGTGGCGTCAGGCGCCACTCCGTCCGTCATTCCCGCGCAGGCGGGAATCCAGTTGATATCGGTGGAGTGATATCCGACGGATACGTCATTCCCGCGCAGGCGGGAATCCAGGTTCGTGCCGCATAGCCTCGGGCCCCCGGCTTTCGCCGGGGGTGCCCCGGCTTTCGCCGGGGTGACGGTTTGGGGGCGCGAGAGCCCGTCATTCCGGCGAAAGCCGGAATCCATCGTTCCAGGCTTTCGCCGGGGCGACGGGGCCTTCGCCGACGCGACTAGCTCAGTGACCTTGCGTGTATTGCGGAATCACCCTCTCCGGTGGTCCGTCGTTGGAGATGAGGCCGTCGCGCAGGACTATCACGCGCCGCGCGTGCTGGGCGATATCCGGCTCGTGCGTCACCATGATGACCGTCTGGCCATCACTCGCCAACTCCGCGAAAACGCGCATGATCTCGTCCGAGGTCTTCGAGTCCAGGTTGCCCGTGGGCTCGTCGGCGAGCAGGATGGACGGCTCATTGACCAGCGCGCGGGCGATGGCTACGCGCTGCCGCTGCCCGCCGGAGAGTTCGTTCGGGCGGTGGTGAACGCGTTCGCCGAGTTGCACTCGCTCCAGCGCGCGCATGGCGCGACGCTTCCGCTCGTCGGAGCCGACTCCCGCGTATACGAGTGGCAGCTCGACGTTGTGAAGGGCGGTCGCACGCGGCAGGAGATTGAAGGTCTGGAAGACGAAGCCGATCTCCTTGTTGCGTACGCGAGCGAGGGCATCGTCACCCATCTCGGAGGCAAGTTGCCCATTCAGCCAGTATTCGCCTGAATTGGGCGTGTCCAGGCAGCCGATGAGATTCATCAGGGTGGACTTGCCCGACCCGGACGGTCCCATGATGGCGACGTACTCGTTCCGGCGAATGGCCACGTCCACGCCACGGAGAGCACGTACTACCTCGCCGCCCATGTCGTAGTGACGAGTCAGCCCGCGGGTGACGATCACCCAATCCTTCTCCGGCGCCGCGCCGGCCTGGATCGTCACAGCCTGCCGCTCGGCGGTCGTCGAGATGGGCGGCTCCTGCATCTGCTCCATGGTATCGGACGTCACGGTCCTATTCCTTCCTGGCGGTCGTGGTCGGGGTGGGCGTCTCGCGGACCAGAGTTCCGTCCTTGAGCTGCCTGATGGCCTGGTACGTTCCTGCTACGATACGCTCACCCTCCTGTAAACCGCTGAGAACCTCGAAGTACTTCTCGCCGGCGATACCCACCCTGACAGGGCGGAAGGAGACCTTGTTGTCACTACCAACGACGAAGACTCCCTCCACGTCACGCTTGCCGACCTGCTTCTCCGCCGTCCTGCCGGCCAGCGTCACTCCGGTGTCCTCCTGCGATAGCGGCTCGTTCTCCCGCACCGTGAGGGCAATGATGGGGATGGCGAGGACGGACTGCCGGGTGGCGGTGATGACCTTCGCGGTGGTCGAGAAATCCGGCCGGGTATCGGGTGGCGCGTTGGTCAGGGAGATCGTGACTTCGTAATCTATGGCCTGGTCGGTGGCCTGTGCGCCACCGGTCCCGCGGACCGAACTGTTGGAGATCTGGACCACTCGTCCGAGGAAGGTCGTGTCGGGGAAGGCATCGATCTCGACGACCGCCGAGTCGCCCACGTTGATACGCGAGACATCCGTCTCGTCGACCCGCACCTTCGTCTCCAGGTCGCTCATGTCGGCGATGGTCAGGAGCACTGCGGCATCCTTGTTCAGTGTTCCCTGGATCGCCGTCTCGCCCTCCTCCACGTTCAGCCGCACGACCTGGCCGGACATCGGGGCGAGGATGGTCGTCTTGCCCAGTGCTACCTGCGCATCCTTGACGGAGGCTTCGGCCTGCTGGACGCGGAACTTGGCGGCGTCAGCGAGAGCGGCATTGACCTCGGCCTGGGTGCGCAACTGCTCCACCTGCTCCTCGGCGACAAGGGCGGGGTTGGCCTTGCGAATCTCGGCCGTGCGCTCGTAATTGCGCTGCGCCTGCATCAGGTTGGCGGCCGCCTGCGCCTGCTCGGCCCTCGACGAGGCAAGGGCGGCCTGCGACCGCTGCAGAGCTGCCTCATACTGCTGCGGGTCTATCTCGAGGAGGAACTGCCCCTTCTTGACGAATTGACCCTCCTTGACCGACAGGCGTACGATCTTGCCCGTGATGTCGGCGCTGAGGTCGACCTTGACGCGCGGCTGGATCTGGCCACTGGCCGTGACCGATGCTACGAGATCGCGCTTGGTGGTGGACTCCATGCGCACCTCGGTGGCCCCGCCGTCGCGTTTGAACGCGCTCAGCACGACGAGCGCCACGATTCCGGCGCCGACAACACCCGCGATGGACCACTTCATCTTCTTGCTCATATTCTCCTCAGCTGCCTGGTTATGCGCGGTGTGGTCAGCGAAGCGGGCGACCGACGGCGTTCTCGAGATCCGCGAAAGCCCGCTGGAACTCGTAGCGCGCATTGATACGCGCCTGCTCCGCGCGGGCAAAATCATCCCGTGCCTGTGACAATTCGACGAGCGTGCTGGCACCCACCCGATAGCGCTCCTCAGCCAGGCGCAGCGCCTCGCGCGCGGCGAGAGCATTCTGCTCCTGTAGCTGGGTGGTCTGGAACGCCGTCTCCAGCGTCAGGAGCGCTCCCGTCACGTCGGCCTCGAGCTGCAGTTCCTGGGCACGAGCACGATAGCGCGCCTGATTGCGGCGAACCTGAGCTTCCTGCACCCGCTGCTCACGGCCGAAACCGTTGAAGATCGGGAGCGAGAGCGAGGCGCTGAACATCAGCGGGTCAGACGTGAAGTTGAACGGGAAGCTGCGGTTCTCGGAGCGGATGCGATCGATCTGCGCCGGCGTGAGGTCGATCTCGTTGCAGATCGCGGGATCGCTGGGCTGGCCGACGATCTCCAGAATGGACTGGCGCTGGAAGCAACTGCTGCGGGCGGCCGAACGGCTCTGGTTGATGAGCACGCCATCATCCGTGAACTGGCTGGTATAACCACCCACGCCGGTGGAGAGCCTGAGAGTGGGCAGATATTCCCCGCGAGCCTGGCGCACGCCAACGTTGGCAGCCTCTTCCCGCGCGTCCAGTGCACGCAGCACCGGGTTCTGGCCACGCGCCATGTCCAGCGCCTCGTCCACCGTTATCGTTGGCCGCTGCACCGGCAGATTGGTCGTCAATCGGGTATCCCGCTGTGGCTCGACTCCCATCTGCTGGTAGAGGCGCAGCGTTTCCACCTCCGCCTGGTTGCGGGCCTGGATCGCGTCCACCCTGGCCTGACCGAGCTGAACCTCGGCGCGTTGCACATCGAGCTGAGTGCCCGATCCCACCTGAGCCTTTATCCGGGCCAGCTCCAGCTGCGTCTGTGCCGTTGCCACCAGCGTATCCTGCAACTCGGCGCGGGCTCGCTGCTGAAGCACCGCCAGGTACTGTTTGGTGACATTGGTCCGCAACGTCTGGCCGGAAGCGGCTATCTCGGCGTCGGTGGCATCCAGGTTGGCCCGCTGCGCCTTGGGAGCGAGCAGTGCGCCCTGGCTGAGGCTCAACGAGGCGTCGATGCCGTAGGACGAACTGATCACGTCCGACGTGGCGCCCAGCGACACTCCCTGGAAGAGCTGTGTCTTTCCCTGGCGATACGATGACGAGAACGAGCTGCTCAACTGCGGAAGCAGGCTGCCGTAGGCGCTACGTAGCGCGGCACTGGCACCCTGTCGCCCCTCGACGTCCTGCAGGTAGAGCGGACTGTTGCGGCTGGCAATCTCGAGTGCCTCTTCGAGGGACAACGATGGGCCAGAGAGGGACGCGGGTGACGTCGGCTGTGCCGCCAGGGGAGTGGCGACCAGGCTTACGGCCAGCGAGCAGAGCAGAAGTCGCATCAAGTGAGTTCCTGTACTGGAGTCGAAATGTCAGATCTGCTCGCCGTACGAGAGGTGGACCGTGGAGGTTTCAGCGCACAAGCGATCCTCCCCTCGGCCGGCAACCGGTCGGAGAGCGACCTGCACCCCGATCCATGGAGGGCCGGCTCGTGTGGCCACGGAGCTATTGGCCGAGAGAGCCGCGTTCAGCGAGGAGCTTCGTCGCGGATCGCGACGAGCGACCGGCCGGGAACCGCGACCTTGAGGACGCGGCCTGCAGCATCGATCCAGATCTCGCGGTCGCCCGCCCCCGGATCAGTGAGTACCAGATGTGTTGCCGGCAGCGATCGGCGGTTGATGGTGACGGTGGCGTCACCGCGCGAGACCAGCCGCATCGTCATCTGGGCGCCGCTTCTCGGGACGAGTACGGAGATGGTCGCCGGAAGGGGGGACCTGCGGGCCACGAAGTAGTACTGGTGGAAGACCTCGTCGTCCAGTATGAGAGCGCCGTCGGCCATGACGTATTCCTTTGCCGAGGCACCCCCAGGCCCCTGCCGATGGATGCTCACACGACCGCGGCTTACCTGGCCAGTGAGTCTTTCCGTCTGGTCGCCCGTGCGGACCTCAACCTGGTAGGATAGAGGTGCGCCGGACGGGTCGGTGCTCAGCGCCGGCGCAATGCGCCGCCCGTCCAGCATCACCGTCGCCTGGGCCCTGAATATCGTCCCGCCTATGCCCGGCGTGCTCCGGATGCTGAAGTCCTCGCGGCCAGCCGGAACACCATTCTGGGTGATCGTGAAGCTGCCCTCGTCCACCGTCACGACCTGGGCGCTCAACGGCGCTGGAGTCACGGTGAGTGCGGCCGCCGCAGCAGCGACGAAGGTGAGACTGGCGAACAGTAGTCTGTGAGCCATCAGTACAGTGTGGAATGGACCCAGGGATGGTCAGAAACGGTACACCGACTGCAGACCAAAGGTTCGGTCGGGCTCGCCTGGTCGCCCGTACTCCAGGCGACCGGACTCTGCCATTGGTCATCGTTCGTCGTCAGGGGCCGGGGAGATGAAGATCCGGGCCGCCACCCGGTCGCGGATCCGGCAGTATATCGCTTCCCCCTTTTTCGCCGAGGCGAGGCTGGGTCGACCTATGGAGCCGGCGCTGTCCTCGGGCACCCGTAACCAACCCCGACGATAGCGCCGGAGCTGTTCGCGCGACAGCATATAGTCCTGGGCCAGGTCCAGACGAACAAGGTGCGGCGCCAGATACAGCATGAGCGAAGTATCCACCTCATCACCGTGCATCGGCTCGTCCTGCCCTTCCAGCAGGTCGGCCATGGGTACAGCAAGGAGGTCCACCACGCGAATTCGTGCCGCGTTGGCAACAACTGTCGCCAGTGCCTCCTGGTGGGGATCGTGGCCGTGAGCGGTGAGGAGGATGAATTCCGTCACTCCCACCTGCTCCCAGCTATCCACCAGGTCGTTGAGCATTCGATGCAGTGTCTTGCGACGAACCCCCGCGCTGCCGGGGAGACCGCGCTCAGTGGCCACGTTCACGCCATATTCCACCGTGGGAGCACGCAGGACACCGAAGGTGGCGGAGAGGTCGTCGGCCAGACGCTCGGCGATGATCGTATCGCAGCCGGGTGGCAGGTGGGGGCCGTGCTGCTCCAGGCTGCCAACAGGAAGGATCAGCCGTGAATCACGCGCCAGGGCGGCGGCGATCTGGTCAGGAAGCATCTCTTTAAGCTGACGCGGTCCATTCGCGTCGGGAGCAGCGGTCATCGGATCAGCGGCGGTGGGGCTTGGAAAACGAATGGCGTCCAGCGCCTGGCGCGCGACCGGTGATGGCTGGTCCGTGTTGGGCGCACTGGTCGTCCTGGCGGCTGCTGCCTGGCTCCGCCTACCGTCGGTACTCTACCTGACGGCTGCCGCCGTGGCTACCGCGGGCGCCTCCTGGGTGGCCTGGCGAGCGCTGCGCGCCCGCGCCCCACGACGCTGGTGGCGAGTCGCCGTGGCCGCGCTCGGAGTCATCTTCGTAGCCACTGCCCTGGGCCCCCAGCATACGCTGGGAACGCTGGCGACGGCATGGCCGTCGTGGGAAGGGAACGCCCTGGAATCAGCCGCCATGCAGCTCGACGGCGCCCTTGGAACCGCCGCGGAGGAGCTCACCGGCCTGGCCGCAGAGGCGGTGGAGCTGGAGGTGCCGGACGGCAGCGACACATTTGCCTTCCTCGAGAGCCGGCTGGAGCGATTCGACGATGCCGAGCTGGCAGTGGTGCTGATGGAGGATGGCGTTCCGCGAGGCTGGGCAGGGACGCTTCGTGTGCCGCTGGAACGCATGGGGGATGGACTGGGTGTCGTGCGCACGCCGTTCTACGACGTGCTCACCGTGGGCGTGAGTCGCGGCGCGAGACGCGCCGTCGCTACCCTGCTGCTTCAGGCACGCCCTCCGGCCGATCGTCTGGCCCGGTCGCTCGAGCAACAGGTAGTGGCGAGTAGTGCTGCGCAGGCGGTCCATTTCGACCTCGCCGACCCCGGTGCGATTCCGGTGGCTGATGCCGCACTGCGCCTCCAGAACGGCGACTGGTTGCTGGGTCGCGTGGCGCCGCTGGTTCGCGATGAGATCGTGCTTCGGACGCAGGAAGGTGCGCGGAGTTGGGGATTGCTCTGGCTTTCCCTGCTCGCCGTGACCTTCCTCGCCTCCGTGTGGGGACCGTCCCAGCAGCTCGGCGTTCGTCTGGCCGCCCTTGCCGTGGCGCTGGCAGCGGTGGCCATTGTCCCGCTCAACGCGCTCTCCAACGTCAGCCAGCTCTTCGACCCGACGTATTATTTTGCCCCACTGGGTGGTGCGCTCACGGCCACGGTCGGGGCGCTCATGCTATCCGGTGGCCTGGTCCTGCTGGCCCTGCTTGCGCTCCTCCGATCGGGGGCTCGGCTGCGCTCACGCTGGGCAGCCGTGATCGTCACGCTGATCGTGGTCGGTCTCGGCCCCTTTCTCCTCAGAAACCTGGCCCGTGGGATCACGGCACCGGCGAGTGGGGTGCCAGCGTCGTTGTGGCTCGCCTGGCAGACGGCGCTCTTTCTTGCCGCCACGGCGACCATCCTTGGGGGAGTGGCCGCTGGTCGTTCGCTGATCCGTGTCGGCGTCGGCTTGCCGGTGCTCATTGCTCCGGTGCTCGCTGCCTGCGCCGCGCTGCTCGCCCAGCCGTTGTGGAATGTCCCTGGAGGCTGGCCACCCTGGTATCCGGCGCTGTGGATCGTCGCCATAGGGGCACTGGCTGTCACGCGGCGTACCCGCACCGTCGTCCTGTCAGCGGCTGCGGTGGCCGGCCTAGGTGCGATGACCCTCGTCTGGAGCAGTACCGTGAGCGGGCGGGTTGCACTGGCCGAGCGGGATGTAACCGGGCTGACGAGAGTGGACCCGGTGGTCGGTACGCTGCTGGAGCGCTTCGCGGACGACCTCAACTCTGCGCCGTCGCCTCACTCGAGAGCCGAATTGCTCGCTGCCTATGCGGCGTCCGATCTGGCAGCCGCCGACTTCGCCGTGCAGTTGGGTGCGTGGAGCCCGGCCGGTGAGCTCGTGGCGCAGCTGACGGACGTGGCCGGTGATGGGGTTCCGCCCGAGCTCCACGACGCCGTGACTGGGGCGCGCACGTCGGGAAGGATGGTGATGGGGCCGGTTACGACACCGGTCGGCGTGCGACTCATGATGGCGGTTCCGCATGCAGACGGATGGATGACGACGGCAGCAGTGGCCGCCCGCACCCGCCTCTTCCCGGAAAACCTTTACGCGTCCCTGCTGCTCGGGACCTCCGCACCGGCCACCGAACCGCCCTACGCGATCGCGCTCGCACCGACGCCGGCCAAAGAGCTCACGAGCGAGAAACGCGCCGAGCAGTGGACTCGCCGTGGCAACGTGCTGCACGGTGACTGGATGGAGTCCCTTCCCGACCGCCCGGTGCACGTTCACGTGGAATTGGAACTGCGTTCGCTCCCGGTACTCGCTGCTCGCGGGGCGCTCGTGCTCCTGCTGGACCTTTCCATCGTGCTCGTACTCTGGGTGCTGACACTGGTTGTCGAGCGAGGATTCCGGCGCTGGCTGCGGGCGGAGCGCCGGCGATGGTCGCGAAGCTACCGTTCGCGGCTCTCGCTGGCCCTGTTCGGTTTCTTCGCCCTGCCAGCGGTGGTATTCGGAATCTGGGCGGCAAGGCAGCTCCAGAGCGATGCGCGCCAGACGCGCGAACTGCTCGTTGGCGAAGCGCTACGGGCGGCGGTACCCGAGGCCGACGACCTGAGCGCGACGCTGCCATCGGCCGAACAGATCCTGGCGCGCCAGCTCGGCCCGCCACCGCTGCTGCTCTACGAGCATGGCATCCTGGCCGCCGCCAGCGACGACCTGCTCACGTCGCTGGCGCCGCTGGGCCGGCTACTGGCTCCCGACGTCGTGGAGGTGGTTGGCGAGGGCGCGCACATGACGTTCAGTCATGAGCGAGAGGTGGGCGACGCACAGGTGCTCGTGGGCTATCGAGCGTTGCCCTCGACAGCCCCGGGGGCTGGCATCCGTCCGGTGCTGGCGATTCCGGCCGGCGCAGACCAACTGACGCTGGACCGGCGGCGGCGCGACCTGGGTGTGCTGGTCCTGTTGGCTATCGTCGTCGGCGCGCTGGCTGCGCTCTGGTTGAGTGGCATGGCGGCGCGGCAACTCGCCCGTCCGATCGGCACCCTTCGCGAGGCGGCACTGGCCATTGCTGCCGGTGAGCGCGAGCCTCCGCTTCGCGGACCATCGCCCCCGGCAGAGTTCGAGCCGGTCTTCTCCGCATTCCGCCTCATGGCCGCCGACCTGGGCGCCAGCCGCACTGCACTCGAGGAGGCCGAGCGAAGGACTGCCGCGGTGTTGCGTCAGGTGGCCAGCGCAGTGGTGGCGGTCGACGACCAGGCCCGGGTGACGCTGTACAACCCGGCGGCCGCCCTCCTCTTCGGTCGCGTGCTGCGCACCGGCACCCCGCTGGGCGCGCTCGGAGTGCCGGCATTGCAGGAACGACTGGGCCGTCTGTCCCAGGCACCCGGCGAGGCAGCCGAAGACTTCGTGGAGATCTCGCTGGGCCACCGACACATTCACGCCCGCCTCACCCCATTGCTCCACAGCGGCGGTGCCGTCCTGACCCTGGATGACGTGACCGAACTGGCGCGCGCCCAGCGCGTACTCGCTTGGGGTGAGATGGCACGCCAGGTGGCCCACGAGATCAAGAATCCGCTCACTCCCATTCGCCTTGGCGTCCAGCATCTTCGGCGAGCATACGGACGGGGCAGGGAGGATTACGAACGCATCCTCGACCAGAATGTGGAGCGCATCCTCGCCGAGATCGACCGGCTGGATCAGATCGCCCGCGCCTTCAGCCGGTACGGCACCGCGCCTGAACAGCGGAGCGGCGAGCCGGTGGATATCGCACATGTGGTGCAGGACGTCGTGGAGTTGGAGCGGTTGGGCACCGTCGACAGTGGCGACGGTGGGAGCGGCGTCGCCTGGCGAGTCGCAGGCACCGACGGCCCGCTCATGGGTATTGCGAGTGCCGATGAGCTGCGCGAAGTGCTACTGAACCTGCTCGAGAATGCCCGGCTCGCAGGTGCTCGCGAAGTTCGGGTGGAGTTGGGCGTCGACGGAGAGAGCGAGGACGAGATCCGCGTTCTCGTCGTGGACGACGGTCATGGTATTCCAGCCGACGTCCTGCCGCGTATCTTCGAGCCGCACTTCTCGACCCGCACCAGCGGGAGCGGCCTCGGACTGGCCATCAGCCGCCGACTCGTGGAGAGTTGGGGAGGACGCATTGTCATCCGCTCCGTACCGGATGGTGGAACGGAGGTAGAGCTCGTGCTGGCGGCCGCGCCCGCTTAGCGTCACCTTGTACGTCACATGTCCGCAGTGTCGATGCGTCCCACAGACCAGAATAGCCCGTTCGAGTTCACGCATACCGTCCCGTCACACCTGACCGCCTGGCAACTGCCGCAGAACTGGCAGTGGGGGCGCGAGGGTGTGGCGGTGGAGTATCGTCACTATCAGGAAGTCGTGGATGCTCTGGGACGGTCGCTGTCGCTGGTGAGCGTGCCCGATCCTGCTCATGAGCCCTGGCTCTTCTCCGAGGCGCGGCATCTGGCGCATCTGAGCCACCCGTCGGTTCCCACCACCTATCACTACTGGACCCATCACCGGGAAGGGCGCCGGGGGCCTGGCTACCTGCGCCGGTGGATTGCCGGCGAGACGGTGGGCGCGCGCCTTCGCCGTGCTGGCGCCGGCGATATTGCCTTCGTGCTGCAGGTGCTGCGTGGCGGAGGGTCGGCGCTGGCCTACCTGCATGATGCCGGAACCGTGCACGGGGCCGTGGGGCCGGACACGGTCTGGACCATTCCCTCGGGCCGGCTCTGGCTGATCGGCTGGCAGTGGGCGATGGCCAAGGAACACGTCCCGGCCGGGCTGGCGCCGTCGCGTCGCTGGATGCCCGCTCCGCCGGAATGGGGTGACAGCGGCTGGAATCCGGATCCGGCCAGCGACCAGTGGCAACTGACTGCGCTATGCTACGCCACCCTCGTCGGTGAGCTGCCCCCGGAGCGCGATATCCCACCCATTCGCTGGGTACGTCCGGACTGCCCGCAGGGGCTGGCGACGCTGCTGGACCGGGCGTTGAGCACGGATCCAGCCCAGCGCTTCCCGACCATCACGGCGATGCTGCGCGCACTGGACCGGGTGTCATCGGCCCGGACGGCGATCTTCGTCGGCGCCGAGGACACGGAAGAGGAAGCGGGTGAGCAGAGCGAGGAGACGCGCCTGCGGTGGGCGGTAGGAGACGACTACGACGTGCTGTCGCGATTGGGTGCGGGTTCGTTCGGCTCGGTGTGGCGTGTCCGCGACCTCACGCTGGAGCGCGAGGTGGCCCTCAAGATGCTCCACGAGCACATCGCGCGCGACGAGAGCGCGGTCGCTCGCTTCCAGCGCGAGGCGCGCATGGCAGCGCAACTGGCGCACCCCGGCATCGTACCGATTCACGACTGGGATAGTCGTGCCGAGGTCGCGTGGTACACGATGGAACTGGCGGAGGGCGGATCGGTCGCCCAGCTCGTCGCGCAGCACGGCGCGCGCCCGCTCTCCGAGGTCGCCGCCCAGGTGGACCTGGTGCTCGACGCCCTCGCCGCGGCGCACGCGGTTGGCGTCATCCACCGTGATCTCAAGCCGGAGAACGTCCTCATAGACCGCTACCGCCGCTGGCGGCTGGCCGATTTCGGCATCGCCAAGATGACCGGCGAGGATGTGCGCGGAACTACCGGAAGTCCCCAGTTCGCCGCGCCCGAGCAGTTGCTCGGCGAACTGCAGGGGCCGGCGGTGGATCTCTTCGCGGTGGCGGCGATCGTCTACTTCGTGCTCATGGGAAGGCCGCCATTCACAGGCAGCGACGGTCGCAGCATTCTCGCCCAGCAACTGAGTGGCGAACTGTCGTACGAGGGCCTGGATGACGCCCTCGCCGACTGGATCCGCACGGGCCTCGATCCCGATCCGGAGCGGCGGTTCGATGCCGATGCCGCGAAGATGCAGGTAGCCTGGCGCGACGCGGTGAAGGATGCCCAGCGCCACGAACGGTCGCGCCGCTGGTGGAAGGCGCTCTGGGGGGGCTGAGCTTGCCGCGGGTCCGGTGCAGCGGTCATTGCGCCGGACGCTCGTTCAGCGGCGTCGTCGCACCGTCTTCACGTTCACGAACTCGCGCAGCCCGTACGCGCTCAACTCGCGTCCATGACCGGAGTTCCGGATGCCGCCAAAGGGGTAGCGTGGGTCCGAGGCGACCATGGCGTTTATGAACACGCTCCCCGCCTCCAACTCATCCGCGCACCGTTCGGCCTCCGCGTCGTCGCTGGTCCAGGCGCTGGCCCCGAGGCCGAATGTGGTGGCGTTGGCAATGGCTATGGCATGGCCGATGTCGCGTGCCCGCAGGAGCGCCGCGACGGGCCCGAACAGCTCCTCGGAATAGGCGGGTGCGCTCTCCGGAACGTCGGCCAGTACCGTTGGCGGGTAGAAATTCCCCGCGCGGTCCAGCCGGCTGCCGCCGGTCAGCACACGGGCGCCGGCAGCAACGCTGGCCTTCACCTGCCGGTCCAGGTCATCCAGAATCCGTTCGGTGGCCAGCGGCCCGACGTCTGTCGACTCGTCCATCGGGTCGCCAACTCTTAGCGCAGCCATGCCGGCAACGAAGGCCGCCGTGAACTCGTCATGGACGTCGTCGTGGACGATGAAGCGCTTGGCGGCAATGCACGACTGTCCGGCGTTGACGACTCGGGCCCTGACGGCAGTTGCCGCAGCCTGCGCGATGTTGGCGCTCGGCAGGACGACGAACGCATCACTGCCGCCCAGCTCGAGCACCGTCTTCTTGATGTTGCGGCCGGCAGCCTCGCCGATCGCGCGGCCAGCGGGTTCGCTGCCGGTGAGGGTCGCCGCGGCAATGCGAGGGTCGTCGAGCAGGGCCGATACCCGCTCGGCGCCGATCAGGAGTGCCTGGAACACTCCATCGGGCGCGCCGGCGTCGCGGAACAACGTCTCGAGGGCGAGCGCGCATTGGGGCACGTTGGAGGCGTGCTTGAGCAGCGCCACGTTGCCCGCCACGAGGGCCGGGGCGGCAAACCGGATCACCTGCCAGAAGGGGAAGTTCCAGGGCATCACGGCCAGCACCACGCCCAGCGGCTGGAAGCGCACCTCGCCCAGCCACTCCCCACTCGACTCCACCTTCTCCGGCGCGAGGATGTCAGGGCCGTTGTCGGCGTAGTAGGCGCACGTGACAGCGCACTTGGCAGCCTCGCCGCGGCCGGCCCCGATGGTCTTGCCCATCTCCTCGGCCATCAACCGGCCGTACTCATCCTGCCGTTCGTCCAGGAGCTGGCCGGCACGGCGGACGACGGCCAGGCGCTCCCCCAGTGGCGTGGCTCGCCAGAGCGTGGCCGCAGATGCGGCAGCCGCAACCCGCTGCTCGAGTTGGGCATCGGTGAGCGCCTCGAAGGTCCGGAGTGTTCTGCCGGTGGCTGGATTGACGGTAGCGATGGACATGGCGAGAATCTGAACGAGGAACAGTCTCAATCCGGCTCTGGCGCCGGCCGCTCGTGACGGCCATTGCACCGCTCGCGCCAGCCCGTAAGGCGGGTGGCCCGCTCAACAGTGCACGGTCGTCGCACGTTTTCAAGATATCGGCCGGCGCCATCCAGCGCCGCGCCATCCTCTTCGTTCCCCCGGTCCGAGGATCCATGTCGCATCTCATGATTTCCGTTCGCGCGGCGCTGCTGGCGGGCTTTGCCATGTCAGCCGTTGCTCCCGCGACGCTGGTAGCCCAGGGGCCAGCGGCGCGCTCCAACGCGGCTGCGGCCGCGCCGCGCGCTTTCACGCCGGCTGACTGGTACAGGGTCACGACTCTCTCAAGCCCGGCTATCTCACCCGACGGTCAGCGGGTTGCCGTGACGGTCACCACCGTTCGCGAGAGCGAGAACAAGCGCCACTCGGAGATCTGGGTCGCGCCGACCGCCGGCGGAGAGCCGGCTCGCTACACCTCGCCCGGAACGGAGAGCTCCAATCCGCGCTGGTCGCCGGACGGCAAGTACCTCTTCTTCAGTTCCCAGCGGCCTGGTGGCAAGGGCTCCACCTGGGCGCTGCGCATGGACGCACCAGGAGGCGAGGCGATCCAGCTCCCGGATTACCCGAACGGTTCAACCCCGGCCAACAACAGTTTCGCCGTCTGGACCGAGGGAGGCGCCGGCGGTCGGTTCGGTGGACCCGGCGGCCAGCCAGACGCCCCGGAAGATTCGGCGTCGCGCCCTGCGGCTGCCGATCCTTTCGGACGCATGGCAGCCACCGCCCGTCCGCCGTTCGGGGCCATTACCCGACCGCAGGACACGCGTCGCTTTGACGGGCGGCACATCGTGGAGATGGGCTACAAGGCGAACGGCCGGGGCTTCGTCGCCAACCCGCGCGAGGCCCGGAAGTACACGGCCTCCCAGATCTGGATGGCCAACATGGACGGCACCGGCAAGCGTGCCCTCACCAGCGGTGACTACTCCCATCGTGGCGCGGTGGTCTCGCCCGACGGGCGCACGGTCGCCTTCCTGGCCGACGCTGCCCTTCGCTCGGACTCGGTGGCTCAGGCGGAACGTGATTCGCTGGGCAAGCTGCCCTACGACGCAGCACGGGACGAGGCCGTTCGCAACGACGTGGACATCTTCCTGCTCGATATCCAGGCCGGCGGTGCGCCGCGACGGCTGGCCGAGCTGCCGGGCTCGGAGAGCGGGCTGATCTGGTCGCCCGACAGCAAGAGCATCGCTTATACCTCGCGCGCAACCCGTACGTCTCCGCTCCGCCTCTACGTCATCGGGGCCAACGGCGGCACGCCGCGCGAGCTGCTCGGCGACTGGGCCTACGAGCCCGATGACGTGACCTGGCTGCCCGACGGCGATCTGCTCATGCGCGCCACCATCGGCGGCAGCACCGCCATCTTCCGCGTCAATCCCAGGACGGGTGCGCGGAAGGAGATCGTCAGCGGACGCCGACGTATCATGGGTTCCTCCGTCGATGCGAAAGGAAAGAAGGTGGCGTTCGTGGCCACCAGCACCGCCCAGCCGACCGAGCTCTACATCGTGGACTCCGATGGCCGCAACGAGCGGAAGTTGACCAGCTTCAACGACGCCCTGATGAAGGAGGTAGCCTTCTCCGACGCCGAGCGGTTCACGTATACGTCCGTGGGCGGCAGGGAGATAGAAGGCTGGCTGATGAAACCGTTCGGTTATGAGTCAGGCAAGCGGTACCCGGTGGTTCTCTACATCCACGGTGGTCCGCATTCAGCGTACGGCGAGAACTGGTTCGACGAATTCCAGAACATTGCCGGTGCCGGGATGATGGTGCTCTACACCAATCCGCGCGGATCCAGCGGCTATGGTGCGGATTTCACCTATGAGACACGCGGCCGCTGGGGAGCCGAGGACTATGAGGACCTGATGAAGGCGGTCGACCTGGTGTCGGTCCGACCGGATGTGGACAGCACTCGCATGGGAGTCACGGGCGGTTCCTATGGCGGTTTCATGACCGCCTGGATCACCACCAAGACGGATCGCTTCAAGGCAGCCCAGGCCGACCGCATGATCAGTAATTGGTGGTCGTGGTACGGCGCGTCCGATGCCCAGGGGCTCACGGAGTTCGAGTTCTACGGCAAGCCGTGGGAGAACATCGCCATGTACGACACGCTCTCGCCGATCCGCTTCGTGAGCCGGGTGAAGACACCGACCCTGATCGTGCAGTCGGAAGAGGATCATCGCACGCCAATGGCCGACGCCGAACAGTGGTTCGCCGCCCTCAAGAAGCAGGACGTGCCGGTGGAGTTCGTGCGCTATCCGCGTTCCAACCACGATCTCTCCCGCACCGGGGAGCCGTGGTTGCTGGTGGACAGATTGGGTCGGTTGCGTCAGTGGTTCGGCTACTGGCTACAGGACGTCAAGCCGAGCGACGTGGCGATCCAGAATCGTCACTGACGAGCGGTGTGGTCGGCGGGCCCTACGCGGACCGCCGACCACACTACAGCACCAGCACCAGCTTTCCGAACGTCTCGTTGGAAGCCAGCCTCGCGTGCGCCGCTCCGATCTCATGGAGCGGGTACGCCCGCTCCACGATGGGCCTGACCCGGCCACTGGCCAGTAGCGGCACCACATCCTTCACGAAGGCCGATGTGGCGGCAGCCTTCTCCCGTACCGAGCGGCTACGGAGTACGGTACCACGCAATGTGAGCCGACGCGACAGCAGCAGCCCCAGATCCAGGTCGGCGCGCCGACCGGCGACCAGCCCGACGAGGATCAGCCGACCGCGCGGGGCGAGCGACGCGAGTCCGGCTGCGACATAGTCGCCGCCCACGAGATCGAGTACCAGGTCGGCTCCGGCGCCGTCCGACCAGGCGCGAACCGCCTCCGCCAGGGGCGCTGGCCCATCGTCCAGGACAGCGCCGTGGTGCACCGCCGCTACTCCGGCGCGAGCCAGCTTCTCTCGCGTCCGAGTAGTGCCGAAGACCGTGGCTCCGAGCGCGTCGCAGAGCTGTGCCGCGGCCAGTCCCACACCACTGCCCACAGCGTGCACCACCACCCTTTCTCCGGCGCTGAGCGCACCCTGGCTGACGAGCGCGTCGTGCGCGGTGATGAACGCCTCCGGCACGGCAGCCGCATCCACCCAATCGAGTGAGTCGGGGACACGCGCCAGGGTGGATGCAGCGGTGCAGAGAAACTCCGCCTGGGCGCCGCCGGCCACGATCCCGAAAACGAGGTCACCCAGCCGCCAACCGGCCACGTCGGCGCCCAGTTCCACGATCTCGCCGGCAAACTCCAGCCCCGGAACGTCAGCGGCAGCTCCCGGCGGTGCTGCGTACCGACCCTGGCGCTGAAGCAGGTCGGCGCGGTTGAGGCCGGCCGCCCTCACCCGCACCCGTACCTCGCCCGCGCCTGGCCGGGGAACAGGCAGCTCCCTGACCTCCAGAACCTCGGGGCCGCCAGGTCGCGTAATGACAACTGCTCGCATCGTGGTGGGCATGGAGAGCTTGATGAGGGTTCCCGCAGCGGCGGTGCGTCCAGTTCGGTCCCGGCCGGACCGGCGTTGCAGCACGGCAAGGCATCCGCTCCATGCACATTGAGCGCCTGCACCCCGCCGCTCTTGTCCGAGTTACGATCGCAGGGCGCGATTCGCGATCAATCTCGCGCCTTCACGGGGCACGCTCACCTTCCTCGGATCCCGCGAGACGGCGATGTCACACGGGGGTCAATCAGCAGTCTCGCCGCCGCAGAACCCGGATGGCGCGTACGGCAAGAAGAACCAGGCACACCACCAGCGCGATCTTGAGCACCATCATCCCCAGGGCCACCACCAGGCCGGTGATTGCCAACAGTACCGCACCCACGAGGATGACCAGCAACACCGGCAATCCGATCACGAACAGCGCCAGCATCAACGGCAGGGCGAGGATGCCGAGCAGGATGAGCAGGGGGAACCCGACAGCCTTGAGGATCGCCGCCAGCGGCAGCAGCAGCAGCAGGGAGCCGAAGCTGCGCAGGACCAGATGACGCACCGCCCATTGGGCGAGCAGGGCTCTCAGCAGCAACCACATTGGCGATGCCTCCGGAAGGTGAGGGTTCTCCTACTTCTCACTACGGGTGGTAGCCCGCGATGGTTTCCCCGGGCGGCGATGCGGTCTGGTCACGGCAATGAATCCGTGGATGCTACCGCGCCGCCGCCAATGCGTTAGCCTTCCGGATTCCGTCGTCATCCGTCTCCAGACCCGTCGTGCCATGCCGCTGCCCCACCTGTCTCGCCCAGTCCGTAGCCGTGCCCGCGGCGTCGCCATCTGCGTCGCCAGCGCCATTCTCCTGAGCTCGGCCGCGTGCACCGACGAGGGTGCCGCCGACGTGGCTGCCATGGCCTCCGCCGCCAATGTCCCCACCATTGACGGTGTGGTCGATGGAGGCCCTCCTGCTTCCGACAGTTCGTCGGTCGATACGGTGGACCAGTCGACGCCGCAGGCCGCGGACGAGACGGGTAGCGCCGGGAGCATCGTGATCACCGATTCCGTGATCTCGGTACCCATGATCAAGGGCCGGACGACGCGCGACAGCCTGGCGCTGGTCCGGGCGATCCGCGCTGGGCGGAACGCGCCGGGGTGGCCGGTGCAGGGACCGCCAGCCGCTGCGGGGGCAATCCTGCCGGGCAAGCGAATCGTGGCCTTCTATGGCAATCCGCTATCCAGGCGCATGGGCGTATTGGGTGAATACCCAGTGGACGAGATGCTGGCCATGCTGGACAAGGAAGTGGCAGCGTGGGAGAAGGCCGACCCGTCAACCCCGGTAGTTCCGGCACTGCACCTTGTCGCCACCGTCGCCCAGGCAGATCCCGGCCGCGGCAATACCTATCGGCTGCGGATGGACAGCACCCTCATCGGCAAGGTATATGACTGGGCCAGGTCCCGGAACGGCCTGCTCTTTCTGGATGTGCAGACCGGCTGGAGCACGATCCAGGACGAGTTGCCGCGCCTGCTCCCCTGGCTGGAGAACCCGGACGTCCACCTGGGTATCGATCCGGAATTCAACATGCACGGCGACCGGCAGGGGGTCAAGCCCGGGGCCAAGATTGGCACGTACGACGCGAAGGACATCAACTATGTGATCCGCACGTTGGGCAAGCTATCGGCCGAGAAGAACATTCCGCCCAAGGTGCTCGTCATTCACCGGTTCACCCGGAAGATGGTGACGAACTCCAGCGCCATCCGCCTGGATCCGCACGTGCAGGTGGTGATGGACATGGATGGCTGGGGCCCGCCCTGGCTCAAGTTCGATTCCTACCGTGACTTCATCATCTCCGAGCCGGTGCAGTACACGGGCTTCAAGCTGTTCTACAAGAACGACGTGAGGAAGGGCGATCCGCTGCTCACGCCGCGGGAACTGGTACTGCTCCATCCGGCGCCGATGTACATCCAGTACCAGTAGCCGCGAAGCGCACTGCTGCCCGGGCCGGAATTGCCAGCCGGACTGGCGACGCTGGCGCTGATGGCACGATCGTTTGCTCGACCATCGGGGCAGCCGTGTGAATGCACGGACGTCGGCGCGGGACATGATGCGCCCGGCGGCGGGACAATGATGCTGACGAGGGAGTGACGGGCGGCGAGAGTGGACCATGCTCGCCGCCATCAGAAGCGCCGCCGTAGTCGGCATCGAAGCCGTGATCGTCACCGTGGAGGTGGACGCGGCGCGGGGGCTGCCCAACTGGACCATCGTCGGGCTGGCGGCCGGCGCGGTGAAGGAGAGCCGCGACCGCGTTTGTGCCGCCCTCGCCAACTCGGGCTTCTTGTTGCCGCCCCGTCGGGTGACAGTCGGCCTGGCGCCGGGCGACCTGCCGAAGAGCGGCACGGCGTACGACCTGCCCATCGCCCTCGCCTACCTCGCCGCGACGGGCCAGCTCCCCTTCAACTCGCTCGACGGACTGGTAGTGGCCGGCGAGCTCGGCCTGGACGGCAGCATTCGCGCAGTCCGCGGTGTGCTCTCCATGGCCCGCGAGGCGGCCGTCGCCGATACCGCCGCGTTCATCGTGCCGCCGCAGAATGTGCCGGAAGCGAGGCTGGTGGGAAGGCTGGTCGTATCCACCTCCGCGACCCTCGGCGGGTTGGTGGCGATGATCCGGCGTGGCCGTCCGGTGGAGGCGCCGCCGGTACCAACCTGCGTTGCCGGCGGCGCGCCCGCGGAAGACTTTGCCGACGTTGTGGGGCAGGACGTGGCGAAGCGCGCCCTGGAGATAGCGGCCGCCGGAGCGCACGCCTGCCTGCTCATCGGGCCCCCGGGAACGGGGAAGACCATGCTCGCCCGCAGGCTTCCGTCCATCCTGCCCGCCCTCGGCCGGAACGAGGCGCTGGAAGCGACGGCCATCCATTCCGTGGCAGGCCTGCTGCCGCGAACCGGCGGCCTGCTGCCTGCACGACCCTTCCGGGCGCCGCACCACACAGTATCGGCCGCCGGGCTGGTGGGGGGCGGGAGCATGCCGCGGCCGGGTGAGGTGAGTCTCGCCCACAACGGTGTACTCTTTCTTGACGAGTTGCTGGAGTTCCCCCGACATGTGCTGGAGGCGTTGCGACAGCCGCTGGAGGACGGTCGGGTGGTCATCGTCCGGTCCATGATGTCGGTCGCCTTCCCGGCCCGCTTCACCCTCGTGGCCGCGGCCAACCCCTGTCCCTGCGGTCACGCCGGCGATCCCACACGATCATGTCGGTGCACCGATACCGAGGTCGCCCGCTACCGTGGACGGCTCTCCGGCCCGCTGGCCGACCGGCTCGACATGCACGTCACCGTCGGCGCCGTCTCCCTCCGCGCGCTGGGAGCGCGCAGCGTGGAGGAGCGGTCAGCGACTGTCCGCGAACGAGTGGAGCGTGCACGTGAGCGCCAGCGGGAACGCTACCGATCGCTTGCTGGAACCGATGTGAATGCGCGCGTGCCCGGCCGTTGGCTGGATGCACACGGTGGTGTCGAGCGGACCGCTCGTGAGCAACTGGCGATGGCCGCGGAGCGGCTGGCGCTCTCGGCACGGGCCTACCACCGCGTGCTGCGTGTGGCGCGCACCGTGGCCGACCTGGACGGTGAGGAGACGGTAGGTGAGCGGGCGGTGTTGGAGGCGCTCACGTACCGGCCGGCGGAGCGGGATGTGGTGTGTGCTGGCTGACGTCGCGTACGGTGTCCGGGCGTCGGCGCGCCGCCACAGGGGGGAGGTGGCGGCCTGGCGGTATGGGCTCACACTCCTCCGCCGGCGCCGGCGAGCCGTCGTTCCGGCGCTCGGCGTGACGGTCGCCGCCCTCGGTGGCAATTCTCTCCTGGCTGCCGGCATGATTGGAACCGGCGCGACCATGGCGGGTGTGTTGGGTGGATTTGCTGTCCTGGCCGCTTCGATGAGAAGAACGTGGAACCCTATGGTCAGACTGGCCGACGGCAGCGCGCGACGCCTGCGAAGTCGCGAGTCGGAGAGTGTACGGCTGGAGCCGGATGGCGACGGTTGGGCTCTCCGCTGGGATGCTGCCGGGGCCCGGACGTCCTCCACGGCACCGATGCCGCACGCGCACTCCGCTCCGTTCTCGCCAGCGCGAACATCCGCGGTGGATCGGCCACGGAGACAACCGAGGCGGTCTCGTTGCTCGACTCGGCGGGCGGCCCCGAGCGCTTTGTCTCACGTCTCGCTCAGGCATCCCGACGACACGACGCTCGCGGCATCATCCTGCTCCCGCCAGACCTGCGACTGGCTCTGGAAATGGCGTTGCACGAGGAGAGCGAGAGGCGGGCGCTGGAGGGAGAGATGGCCGCGCTGGTGCATGAGTGGCGAGCGGCGGAGGAGGTAGCAGCGATCGCTGACGACCTGCTCCTGCCGGATATCATCCGGAATCGGTTCGGGACGCGGCGTGACGGGCATGACAAGCCCGTTCGTGGAGTGATGCCGTCATGAGGTTCCGGCCCAGGAAGGACACTGGGTCCGGATCCGCTCTGACAGAGTCGACGCCGGTGCCGCCGACGCCGGCCGAACTGGAGTGGTGGGCGGAGGCGCGGCGTCCATTGCGTCGGCGGACCATGGCGATCCAGGGGACCGTTTTCTCGGCGCTCGCCGGGGCGAACCTTCTCCTCACCGACACAGCCGGGTTCCTGGACGGTGGATGGTTGAGCGAGGTGCCCATCGCCGTGGGCCTGGTGGTCGGGGGGACCTGGCTCTCATGGCGACTGTTGAGCACGCAATGCGACCTCGCTACATCCTCGGCAAGCGGATCCGGGACGAACTGCTCGATCCAGCGCACGAGCGCTGACGCGGCCGTCTTCCGCCCCTCCGAATCGGTCGGCATACTGATAGTGTGGTGTAACCGCTATCCCACTCCGGATGCCCCTCCAGGAGGCCGTTCCAATGCGCATACCCAGGTTCCTCGTCGCGCTCTACCTGCTGACTTCCGGTTGGATTCTCCTTGCACCCTCGAGCGCCAACGCCCAGTCCGCAGCGCCCGATGCAGCCATGTCGGACTTCTACTCCGAGATGCGCTGGCGCTCCATCGGACCCATTCGCGGCGGCCGGGCGCGCGCCCTGGACGGAGTGGCCAACCAGCCCAATCTCTTCTACGCCGGCTTCGACAACGGCGGCGTCTGGCGCACCACCGACTACGGCTCCACCTGGCAGCCCATCTTCGACGACCAACCCACCAGCTCCATCGGCGCGATCGCCGTCGCCCCATCCAATCCGGACATCATCTACGTCGGTAGCGGAGCCGGCATCATCCGGCCCGATCTCGCCACCGGAGACGGCGTCTACAAGTCCATCGATGCTGGCCGGACGTGGACCCATCTGGGACTGCGCAACAGCCAGATGATCGCCAACATCGCAGTGGACCCGGGCAATCCCGATCGGCTCTTCGTCGCCGTCCTCGGACATCCCTACGGACCCAACGAGGAGCGCGGCATCTTCCGCAGCACCGACGGCGGCCAGAGCTTCCAGAAGGTGCTCTACCGGGACGAATACACCAGCGGCAACGACGTCCGCCTCGATCCGTCCAACCCGTCCACGGTCTACGCCACTCTCTGGCAGCAGCAGCAGAGTTTCCGCGAAGGCGCCGAATTTGGCGGCTCGGGGAACGGCATCTTCAAGTCCACCGATGGCGGCGATAGTTGGAACCCGCTCACCGAAGGGCTGCCACGGGTCATCGAGGCCAACCTGGCCGTCTCACCCAGCAATCCGCAGATCATCTACGCGATGGTGGCTGGCGTGCCGGCGGCCGCCGCTGGCACCGGGGCCGGCCGCGACGGCGGGACCACCGGCGTCGTCGGCTTCTACAAGTCGACCGACGGCGGTGCGCACTGGACTGGCGTGAACGTACCCGCCGGACCACTGGGTGCCGCGACAGCACATGTCGACACGCGGCCCCTGGCCCGTATCGGCGGTGGCGACCTGCCCACGATCACCGTCGACCCGAAGAATCCGGATGTCGTCTACAGCGCCACGGTCGTCATGTGGCGGAGTGAGGATGGAGGAGCCCACTGGTCCGCCGTGCGCGGTGCGCCGGGCGGTGACGACTACCAGAAGATCTGGATCAATCCCGACAACCCGGACATCATCTTCTCCGTCGCCGATCAGGGAGCGGTCATCTCGGCCAATCGTGGCGAGTCGTGGAGCAACTGGTACAACCAGTCGACGGCGGCCATGTACCACGTGACCGCCGACAACGACTTCCCCTATCGGGTCTGCGGTGGCCAGCAGGACGCCGGCTCGGCATGCGTCGCCAGCCGTTCCATGGATGGGCAGATCACCTTCCACGACTGGCATCCAGTGAACATCCAGGAGTACGGCATTGCCGCGCCCGACCCGAAGGATCCGGACATGGTCTTCGGCAGCATGCGCAACAACGTCTCTCTCTATGACCGGAAGACCGGCCAGACCAACTACGTAGGCCCGGACATGGGCCCGCGGGGCGGCGAGTTCAACCGGAACGTGAGGACCATGCCGCTGCAGTGGTCGCCGGTGAATCATGACCTCCTCTTCTACACCTCCAACGCGGTCTGGAAATCGACCGACCGCGGTCACAGTTGGAGCCGCATCAGCCCCGACCTGGCGCGAGCGACGTGGGCCGTGCCGACGACGGCGGGCAAGTACGCCAGCACCGTCACGGTCGATGCCCAGGGCACCATCACCGCGCTCTCGCCGTCGCCACTGGATGTCGAAGTGATCTGGGCCGGTACCGACGACGGTAACATCCAGGTCACCACCAACGGCGGTGGGCAGTGGACGAACGTGACGCCGCCGGCGATCAAGCCGTGGACGCGCATCTTCAACATCGAGGCCGGGCATCACGACCGGAACACGGCTTACGCCGCTGCCAATACGATGCGGCTGGACGACATGAATCCGCACTTCTGGCGCACCCACGACGGCGGTCGCACGTGGACCGAGATCAATACCGGACTCGCACCAGGGGCCGTCGCCAACGCCATTCGTGAGGATCCCCGCAAGCCGGGGTTGCTCTATGCCGCCACCGAGACGCAGGTCTGGGTCTCCTTCGACGACGGCGACCACTGGCACTCCATCCGGCAGAACATGCCGGCGATATCGGTACGCGACATCCAGGTCAAGGACGACAGCAGTTGCCTGTGCGCCGACCTCATCGCCGGTACCCACGGCCGCGGCTACTGGATCCTGGATGACCTGACGCCGCTCAGGCAGATGACGGAAGTCCAGGCAGCCCGCGGCGCCTACCTGTTCGAGCCACAGACGGCCATGCGGGTGCGCTTTGCCACCAACGATCCGACCCCCTGGCCGCCGGAAGTACCGGCCGGCGAGAACCCGCCGCCCGGCGGCATCATCGACTACTACCTGGCCAGCGACGTACAGGGACCGGTGACGCTCGAGATCCTGGACGCGTCTGGCAGCGTCGTGCGAAGCTACTCCAGCACCGATCCCTTCATCGACCCCGACCCGGCGCTGGATCCGGCCGCGTACGACAGGATCTGTCAGCAGACACCGACAGCGCCGCATTGCTCGGTCCCTCTCTACTGGCCGGCGCCGCAGATGCGCATCTCGACCCGCGCCGGAATGCATCGGACGAGCTGGGACCTGCACTACGACCCTGTAGGGATGAGGGGTCGGGGAACCGAGGGCGGCGCCACGGGAGCCGTTCCGCACCGCACCTACCCGACCGTGAACGCACCGTGGGCGCTGCCCGGCGAATATACCGTGCGACTGACGGCCGGCGGACAGAGTCTCACCCAGCCGCTCTCCCTTCGCCTGGACCCACGCGTGAAGACGTCGGCCAGCGATCTGGAGCGACTCGCCTCGCTATCGCGCACACTCTACGACGAGGCCGTCGCGACGCACGCTGCCTACGAGCAGGCTCGGGACGTGGTCTCGCAACTCGCCGCGATGTCCGGTGCCGACGCGTCAACGCTGCGTACGCAGGTGGAGGCGCTGGCGCCTGCGCCCCAGCCCGCTGCCCGTGGTTTCGGCGGACCGCCTGCACCCGCAACTCCCACGCTGGAGAGCGCCAGCCGGGCCCTGATAGCTGCCGCGATGGCGATGCAGGGTGCGGACGTCGCGCCCACCAGCCGCCAGGTGGCCGCCGGCGACGAGGCCCGAACCGGGTCGCGAGACGTGCTGGCACGTTGGAACGGCCTTCGCACGACAGAACTGGAGGCGTTCAACGCGAAGCGGCGGGCTGCCGGATTGCCGCCGCTGGTCATGACCAGCCCCTGATCGGGGCGAGGAATGCTGGAGGAACTGCGCACACCCCGCCTTCTGCTGCGCCGTTGGCGCCCGGACGACGCGATCGCCCTGGCGCCGGTGCTGGAGGCGAACGTGGATCACCTGGGTGACTGGATTCCCCGCCATGTGTCGCAGGCGGCGGAAATTCCCGAACTCGCCAGACGGCTCGCCGGTTTTGCCAGCGCCTTCCAGGCGGATACGGAATGGCGCTACGGGATCTTCGCCCTCGATGGGTTGGAGTTGCTCGGCGAGGCGAGCCTCTTCCCGCGCGACGCCAGGAGCCGTGTGGCACTCGTCGACGCTGATCGCGCCGAGGTTGGCTACTGGTTGCGCAAGGATGCCACCGGGCGCGGCTACGCGACCGAGGCCACGCTTGCATTGCTGGGTGTTGCCACGTCAGTGCCGGCCTTCCGGCTGGTGGAGATCCGCTGCGATTCGCGGAACGTACGAAGCGCCGCCGTCCCGCGCCGCCTCGGTTTCCACCTCGGCTCCTCGCCGGAACCTTCCGCAGAGGGTGTCGACGGTGCAGCCGGGCGGCTCCAGATCTGGCGGCACATGCGGCCATTCCATCCCGGCAGTTCCTGAGCGACCGCCATGCGCCCCGGGCGGGCGCCCCCCAGGAGGGCGCGATCCCGACTGCCATGCACCCGGGGAGCAACAGGTCGACGGCGCGCCCTCCGGGAGTCGCCTTCTCGACTGTCATCCAGTCGAGGGGCGACGTCTCTCAGTTGGTGGTGCGCCATCGGCGTGCCGCTACCGCGGCGTCCACGGCGGACCAGCAGGTCACAACGACCACTGACAGCCAGGCGAGCGTGCGCAACCCGGGCACGATCGCGCCGACGGCGATCGTCGCCGTCACATCTACCAGGAAGTAGAGCGCGCTGACGCGACGATGTTACAGCCACTGGCCCAGTCCCGGCAGGAAGAGGCTGGCAATGGCGTCGCTGACCGGATCGCGTCGCAGTGATCTCGTGTGCATCCGGACTGCTCCTCCTGTCGTGCGTGGACGGCTGGCGTGAAAGCGGGTGGCACGCTCCCCTCCTGGCCGGAGCGTGCACTCGCCCACGATGCTCCGGGAACTCCTTCGGGCGTGTGCCTTCCCACAATACGTCGGGCAACTGACAGTTGTTTCCCCAGTATTGACCGCCGCCGCACCCAGACTGATACACCCTGCGCGCACGGTGCGATAACTTAAGAGTATGACTCCGTTCACATCTGCAAGCGAGATCGACGCACAGTCGACCGAGCCTGGCTCTGACGCCGGCGCGCCGGCCGCGGAGGGCGTTGCCGTGGAGCGCGAGGCACAGTTGGTGGCCTGGCTGCGCGAGCAGGGCTCTGTCGCGGTCGGGTTCAGCGGCGGTGTCGACTCCAGCTATCTCGCCTGTGTCGCACTCGACACCCTGGGTCCGGACAACGTCGTGGCGGTCATCGGCCGCAGCGCCACCTATCCGGCCGTGCAGTGGGAGCGCGCCCGCGCGGTCGCCGATCGCTTCGGTGTGCCAGTCCTGGAAGTGGATACCGACGAGCTGCACGACCCCCGTTACGCCGCGAACCCTACCAACCGCTGCTACTTCTGCAAGAGCGAGCTCTGGAGTCGGGTGCTCCCGGTCGCCCGGGCCCAGGGGATGAACGTGGTGCTGGACGGTACCAATGCTGACGACATCCAGGGCCACCGGCCCGGCCGTCGTGCGGCCGACGAGCAGGGTGTGCGCTCGCCACTGGCCGAGTTGGGTTTCTCCAAGGATGACATCCGTCTCCTGTCGCGGTTGCGGGAGATCCCGACCTGGAGTCAGCCAGCCTCTCCCTGCCTGGCCTCACGGCTTCCGTACGGCACGGCTGTCACCACGGAGCGGCTGGCGAGAGTGGAGCGAGCCGAGGATGCCCTGCGCGCACTGGGCATCCGTGGCGACATGAGGGTGCGGGACCACGATGATGTCGCCCGGGTGGAGCTGGCGCGGGAAGAGCTGGATGGCTGGCTGGCACCAATGAAATGGGCAGAGTTTGCCAGCGCGATCAGGCGCGCCGGTTTCCCGCGTGCGGCACTGGACCTGGGCGGCTTCCGTTCCGGCTCGCTCAACCTGCTCGGCGGCGCTCCGTCGCGGCCAGCGGCGAGCACCAACAGCCTGTCGTCTGCCTCCCAGACGGTCGATGGCACGCGGGATGCCCCGGCGGATCGGGCGAACACGAGCTCGAGCCTGGCCGCGGCTCTCCACGACCAGGGCATCGACTGTGTCGTTGAAGCACGTGGTTCACTCGTGCTCCTGGCCCTGAAGCACGGGCAGCCAGGGGATTCCACCTCCTTCACGAACAGCGCGGGCCGCGGCGCCATCCTGACCGCTGCTCGCGATCATGGTTTCACCAACGTCGCGCTGGAATTGCGCGGGGAGGATGGCTGAAGGATGCGGCTCTTCGTCGCCCTGAATCTGCCGGACGACGTCCGTGCCCGTATCGACCAGGAATTGCTCCAGCCTCTCCGCGAGGCCACGCGTGGCGTTCGTTGGGTTCTTCCCGACATGCTGCACGTCACACTGGCCTTCCTGGGCGAACGCTCGGAGGTGGAGGCCAGGGAGGCCTCGCGCGTGGTGGCGGAACTGGCCCATGGACGCTCGCCGCTCCACGTGACATTGCGCGGACTGGGCGCCTTCCCGTCCGTTGAGAAGCCGCGGGTGGTCTGGCTGGGGCTGGAGGATCCAACCGGGGTTCGCCAACTGCATCGGGCCTTCGAGCGCGAGAGAGCCCGGCTTGGCGTGCCGGCAGAGGGGCGCGCATATCACCCACACGTCACGCTGGGGCGCGTACCGGGTGAATCGCCCACCTTGCGCGAGGCACTCGCGCCGGAGCGCCCCGTGCACGAGTTTCAGGCGGAAGTGACGCTCAAATCGGTGGACCTGATGCGCAGCGAGAATTCCTCCAATGGGCTGACCTACACGGTCATCACCACCGCCCCATTCGTCTCCTCCACGGAAGCCCGTTGAATGTTCGGCTGTCTTCGTCGGCTGGGCAGTCTGGTCATCCTCGCCGCCGTGGCTGGCGGCGCCTGGCTGACGCAGGACTGGTGGTATCCGCGCGTCTTCGGTACGACGGTGACCCCGGAGCTGGTGGTCGATTCGTCCTGGGAACCGGTGACAGCGGGCGCCGCCTCGCGCGGCAGGGGCGAGATCGCCCGGCTCACCGGTTCGTCCAACGTCGGTGCGGTCTCCCTGCATCCAGCGGAGGCCGTGGGCGTCGTACTCGATTCGCTCATACGACAGTTGGGCGGGCTGGGCGATGAAGTGCAGGCTGCGGTGATCGGGGACCGCCTCTACCTCCGGGCGTCGGTGCCCATCAACTCACTCGGCGGCGACGTACTCGGCCCCCTCAAGGGCATGCTCGACGCCCGGGAAACCGTCCTGCTCGGGGGCACTCTGGACGTCGTGAGGCCGGGGTTGGCGCAGTTCCGGGTGGTCGAGGTGAAGGTGCGCGACTTTGCCCTGCCCACGAAGGTGGTACCCCGGTTGTTGCGCGAATTGCGGCGGGGCGCAGCACTCCCCGACGGGGTGGCGCCCGACGCGGTGCCTGTATCCCTGGCCAGCGCGGTCGGCGCGGTGCAGGTGAGCAAGGGTCGCGTCGCAATCTTCAGGGAGGTTCCGCGATGACGGCGGCGACCGACACATCTCTACCTGGCCGAAGGATTCTCGTCGTCGACGACGAGCGCGGGATAAGGGCTGCCCTTGGCCAGTTGCTGGAGTACGAGGGGTATGAGGTCCGTACCGCCGAGCACGCCCGGCAGGGGCTCGACGTCTACAAGGAGTTTCGCCCGCACCTGGTATTCCTGGACGTGAAGATGCCGGGGATGGACGGCCTGGAGGCGCTGCGCCATCTGCGCGAGCAGGACCCTCGGGCGACGGTCGTGATGATCAGCGGCCATGCCACGATCCAGACTGCCGTCGAGGCCACCCAACTCGGCGCTTACGACATACTCGAGAAGCCGCTCGACACCGACCGCATCCTCGTGCTCCTTCGCAACGCCCTGGCGCACCTGGAGCTGAGCGAGGAGAACGAGCGGTTGCGGCAGCACATCGATTCGCGCTTCGAGATGGTGGGGCAATCGTTCGCCTTGCGGGCGCTCCAGGAGCGGATCGCCAAGGTGGCGGGAACGCCGGCGCGGGTGCTCATCAGCGGTGAGAATGGCACCGGAAAGGAGCTCGTCGCCCGGGCGGTCCACCGAGAATCGCTGCGCCGGGATCGGCCGTTCGTGGAAGTGAACTGTGCCGCCATACCCCACGAACTGATCGAGAGTGAACTGTTCGGTCACATGCGCGGCTCCTTCACCGGTGCGGTGAGTGATCGCGCGGGCAAGTTCGAGCAGGCGGATGGCGGGACCCTCTTCCTCGATGAGATCGGCGACATGAGCCTGTCGGCGCAGGCAAAGGTGTTGCGGGTGCTCCAGGACAACGTCGTCACGCGTGTCGGTGGATCCACCCCGATCCAGGTGGACGTGCGAGTGCTGGCGGCGACGAACAAGAAGCTGGAGGATGAGATCGCGGCCGGCCGTTTTCGCGAGGATCTTTTCTACCGGTTGAATGTCGTCCCGCTCCACGTGCCGCCATTGCGCGAGCGAAAGGAGGACATCCCGCTTCTGGTCGTGTACTTCCTGCAGCAGTTGGCCGAGCGCGAGGGTGCTCCCTCGCGCGGGATCACCGATGAGGCGCTCCAACGGCTGCAGGGGCTGGACTGGGCCGGGAACGTGCGCGAACTTCGCAATACCGTGGAGCGACTCCTGATCCTCGCCTCCGGGCCGTCGATCACGGCGACCGATGTCGACCGGCTCGTCGGCCGCCGACCCGAGGATGTCGCCGGGCTTGGCGCGCTGGTGGAGTGCCGGACATTCGAGGAGTTCAAGAGCGCCGCCGAACGCGCCTTCCTGCTGGCCAAGTTGCGGGCCTCGGATTGGAACGTGTCGGAGACGGCACGCGCCCTGGAGATGCCGCGGTCGAATCTTTACAAGAAGATCGAGCGTTACGGACTGGAACGCGAGCAGGCTTGAGCAGCGCGGTTCATCGCTGCCTGTGGGTAACCCGTCAACCGTCACCATCATGAGCAGCCGCGACTGGGAGAAGGAACTTGCCGCGATCGACCGCCAGATAGCGTCGGTCCCCGATGTGCCGGTGGATGAGTCGGTACCGCAGCATGTGCCGTCAGCGGCGGCGCGCGCCGACCTGGTGACCGGCATGCCCTCCGTGCGCCCCGCGTCACCGGGACGACGCTGGATGCTCTACGTGCGGTTGCTCGTCGCGCTCGCCCTGGCCGTCGGCATCGTCTTCTGGCCCTATGGCACCCGCTGCGGGCTGGAACTCGGCACATATCTGGCGGGCGTCGGCCTCATCGCCGCCACCGGCGTCTGGTCGGCGGTATGGAGCTGGCGGCATCGAGCGCCCAGATCACACATCGTCTCCCTGCTCATCGTACTCTGGGCGCTCGGCCTGGCGTCCTGGCAGACGCTGCCCAGGGTAGGACTGGCCATCCCGACCATGGAGCGGCCGGCCATCTGGTCGTGTAACTGAGAATTGGTACCCCTGTCGACCGCTCGACTCGCATCGCTACGATAGCTGGATCCCGGAGCTAGATTCCGCATGTTGGCCGCCGATCCACGGTCGGCGGCGCATGACCGTTCCCGCAGCCACTCTCACGCATGAAAACCTTCCGCAACTTCGTCGCTGGCGAGTGGGTAGCCCCCGCCAGCGGTGAGTACTTCGACAACGTCAATCCGGCCGATCGCAACGATACCATCGGCCGCTTCCCGCTCTCCAACAGCGAGGACCTGGAGCGCGCCGTGGTCTCGGCGCAGCGCGGCTTCGAACTGTGGAAGCGCACACCGGCGCCGGAGCGCGGCGACGTCCTGCGCCATGTCGGCGACATCATGACGCGTCGCAAGGAGGAACTGGCCGACCTCATGACACGCGAGATGGGCAAGCCGCTCACGGAGACGCGCGGCGACGTCCAGGAGGGAATCGACACTGCCTACTACGCCGCCAGCGAGGGTCGCCGGCTGTTCGGCAAGACGGTGCCGAGCGAGATGCGTAACAAGTGGGCGATGAGCTATCGGCGCCCCATAGGCGTCGCCGGCATCATCACGCCGTTCAACTTCCCGATGGCCATTCCGACCTGGAAGATGTTCCCGGCGTTGGTCTGCGGGAACTCGTGCATCTTCAAGCCCGCCGAGGACGTGCCGCACACGGCTACAGCGCTGGTGGAGATCTTCCTCGAGGCGGGCCTGCCGCCAGAGGTGATCCAGCTTCTTCACGGTGCCGGCGAGGTGGTGGGGAAGGCCATTGTGGAGCACCCTTCCATCCCCCTCATCTCCTTCACTGGCTCGACGGAGACGGGAAGTCAGGTGGGAGCAACCTGTGGCCGGATGCACAAGCGGCTGTCGTTGGAGATGGGCGGGAAGAATGCCCAGATAGTTCTGGATGACGCCGACCTGGACCTGGCGATCGAGGGTGTGCTGTGGGGCGCCTTCGGTACCACCGGCCAGCGTTGCACGGCCACCAGCCGGCTGATCCTGCAATCCAGGATACACGATCAGTTCCTCGGCATGCTGCTGGACCGCGCGCGTGCGATGAAGCTGGGAGACGGGCGCAAGAAGGGCACCGATGTGGGTCCGCTCATCAATGAGGCGGCCCTTCGCAAGGTCGAGAACTACATCGATATCGGGCAGGCCGAGGGAGCCGACCTGCTCTGTGGCGGTCGTCGCGGTCAGGGTCGCGATCTGGAGGCGGGCTACTTCTACGAGCCGACGATCTTTGCCCGAGTCGAGGCAGGGTCGCGTCTGGAGCAGGAGGAGATATTCGGTCCAGTGCTCTCCGTCGTGCGTGTCCAGACTGCCGCCGAGGCCTTCGCCGTCAACAACGGCGTGAAGTACGGTCTGTCGTCATCCGTCTACACGCGCGACGTGCAGGTCGCTTTCCAGGCGCTGCAGGACCTGGACAATGGCATCACCTACATCAATGCGCCCACCATCGGTGCCGAGGCTCATCTTCCGTTCGGAGGTGTCAAGCAGACCGGGAACGGTCACCGCGAGGGCGGTTGGGAGGTCTACGAGTTCTACTCCGAGACGAAGGTCGGATACGTCGATTTCTCCGGCACGTTGCAGCGTGCCCAGATCGACAATTATCAGGGATCGGCCGACTGACCGGACCCTGGCGGATTTCCGCGATGGCGACGATATGATACACCGTGAGTGCCAATGACTTGCGCCCGCTTTGCAAGTTCCGGTTATATTGTTTATAGGAGAGCGATTGACCCGTCCGGATTCGTCGCCCGGATGTGGCATCGCCATCCTCGCCGAAGGGTTGCGCGGCGTCTGGCAACCAGCTACGCCCAGCTCCCTCTCCGTATCTCGACGCATGGCCGTCCTTGCAGGGCGGCGCCGAAGAGTTGCTCATGAGCGATCTCCTCACAGGCACCGGCCGGCCTCCCGTCTCCGATGCGCAGCGCGCAGCGGCGCTGCAGAGCCTGAACAGCCGCTCGCGATTGCCGTGGGGCTTTTTCTGGGATTCGGCCAAGTCGATTCCGGTCGCGCTCCTGCTCTTCTTCGTGGTGCGCGCGTTCCTCGTCGAAGCGTTCAAGATCCCGAGCGGCAGCATGGAAGGGACGCTCCTGGTGGGCGATTTCCTGCTCGTCAACAAGTTGCTCTATGGCGCCGAGGTTCCATTCGTGCACGTCCAGTTGCCAGCGGTCAGGGCGCCCGAACGTGGGGACGTGATAGTGTTTCAGTATCCGGCCGACCTGAGCAAGAATTTCGTGAAGCGCCTGGTGGGATTGCCGGGCGACACGTTGGCGATGAGGGACGGCGTGCTCTACCTGGATGGTCGGCCGCAGGCCGAGCGCTATGTCAGCCACAGCGAGCCGGGCGTCGACCCTGTCGCCGAGGATTTCCGCTGGCAGCGCAACTACCTGGTGCGCACGGCCGAGGCGAGTGCCGGCTTCCATCCGTCGCGTAACAACTGGGGCCCGTTGGTCGTCCCCGAAAGAAGCTTCTTCGTGCTGGGAGACAACCGGGACAACTCGCTGGATAGTCGCTACTGGGGCTTCGTGCCGGACTCGCTCCTGCGCGGTCGCCCCATGTTCGTGTATTACAGCTACGCGCCGGAGGCCAATGACGACCTCGCATGGCTCACCCGTATCAGGTGGAGCAGGCTCGGCGAACGTATTGACTGAGGGTTATTCCCTGACAGCGCAAACGGGTGTCATTCTGGTACCGTAGTTGGGCAGGCTGGGAATCTGTCGCTGCACGTTCCCGGACGTGGCGATGATCCCTGGTAGGGCACGACGTCGGGAGTGTCCTCGTTTGGTTCCACCCCCTCGGAGCAGCTTTCCATGGCAGTCACCTCGCCGAAACGCACCTCCCACGACGAAGGATCTCTGGACCAGTACCTTCGTGACATCAGCATCTATCCGCTGATCAATCGGGACGAGGAGGTCCGACTGGCTCGACAGATCAGGCTCTGCGACCAGGAGGCGCTGGACAAACTCGTCCGCTCGAACCTCCGGTTTGTCGTGTCCGTCGCGAAGAAGTACCAGAATCAGGGCGTCTCGCTGTCCGACCTGATCAATGAGGGCAACCTTGGACTCATCCGTGCCGCGCACAAGTTCGACGAGACCAAGGGGATCAAGTTCATCTCCTATGCGGTCTGGTGGATCCGCCAGGCCATACTGCAGGCGCTGGCGGAACAGTCGCGGATAGTGCGCGTACCGCTGAACCGCGCCGGCACGCTGCACCGCATCGGCAAGCGGGCCAGCGTGCTTCTCCAGGAGTTGGGTCGCGAGCCGACTCACGAGGAGATTGCCGAGGGCATGGACATCAGCGTGGAGGAGGTTGCGAAGACGATGTCCATCTCGCAGACGCACCTCTCCCTCGATGCGCCGATGACTCCAGGTGAGGATAACAAGCTCCTCGACTATCTTCCGGATAACGTCAATCCGACTCCGGACGAGCAGATCTTCGAGAAGGCGCTCACCGAGTCGGTGGAGGAAGCGCTGACCACACTCAAGGAGCGCGAGTCACGCATCCTCCGCCTCTACTTCGGCCTCGACGGCGCCGAGCCCCTGACACTCGAGCAGATCGGTGTCATGCTGGGCATCACCCGGGAGCGGGTGCGGCAGATCAAGGAGAAGGCACTTTCGCGTCTGCGGCACGTGAGCCGCGCGCGAGCATTGGAGAGCTACCTAGGATAATGGCCCAGACGAACTCGTTCGACGTGACAACCGGAGTCGACCTCCAGGAAGTTGACAACGCGGTGAACCAGGCGCAGAAGGAGATTGCCCAGCGCTACGACTTCAAAGGTTCAAAGGCGACGATCGAATTCAGTCGCGGAGAGGGAAAACTGCAACTGGTGGCAGACAGTGATTTCCAGATGGAGGCGCTGTTCGATGTGCTCCAGAGCAGGCTCATCAGGCGCGGTGTGTCGGTGAAGAACCTGGATGTCGGTGACATCAAGCCGGGCGGCGGGGACACCGTGACCCGCGAGGTCGTGCTCAAGCAGTCACTGGACGGTGACACCGCAAAGAAGGTGGCGGCGGCGATCAAGGCAGCCAAGCTGAAGAAGGTTCAGGCAGCGATCCAGGGTGAGCAGGTAAGGGTCACGTCGCCATCACGCGACGACCTTCAGGAGGCGATGAAACTGCTCAAGGAAGAGGATTTCGGGGTCGAACTGCAGTTCGGCAACTATCGCTGACAGTCGGCGGCATTTAGGTCCCGCCCAGGCGGCGGGCGTCTGAATGAGGGAGAGGGCACCACGACGGCTGTCGTGGTGCCCTTGTCGGGCGTGTGCCGTCCCTCGCATCAGGTACCGCGACCCCGTTACTTTCCTCATCTCCATCTCCCACCACTACTTGGCGGTACAATTGAAGGTTGGTTTCATCACCCTCGGCTGCGACAAGAATACCGTGGACAGCGAGCGCTATCTCGCCCGGTTGTCCGTCCACGGCGCCACGGCTACCGATGACCTCGCCCAGGCCGAGGTAATCGTCGTCAACACCTGCGGCTTCATCGATGCAGCGAAGAAGGAATCCATCGATGCCATCCTCGAGGCTGCCCGTCTGAAGGAAGACGGTGCCTGCCAGGCGGTGGTTGCAGTTGGCTGCATGGTCCAGCGACACAAGTCGGAACTGGCCGAGGCCATCCCGGAGGTGGACCTCTTTCTCGGCAGCGCGGAGATGGACCAGCTCATTCCCGAGCTGGAACGGCGCGGTCTGGTGGATAGCTCGATCGAGCTCCATCCAGGCGAGCGGCTCTACCTTGGTGACCTGCCGCACGTGCGCTACCTGAAGGTGAGCGAGGGATGCGATCACGGCTGCGCCTTCTGCGCCATTCCCCTCATGCGCGGCAAGCACCGCTCGTTCACCCTCCCCGACGTGGTGAGCGAGGCTCAACTGCTGGAGCTTCAGGGTGCACGGGAGATCAACCTGGTTGCCCAGGACCTGGCCCACTGGGGGCGCGACCTGCGTCAGGATGACCTGCGACTGCCCGACCTGCTGGGCGCCCTGGTCGCCGGGACGGGCATACCTTGGATCCGTCTGCTCTATCTCTATTCGGCCGGGATCACGCCTCGTCTGCTGGAGACGGTGGCACGTGAGCCGCGCATCCTGCCCTATCTCGACATGCCCATGCAGCATGCTTCAGATGCCGTGCTGGAACGCATGCGTCGGCCGGAGCGGAAGCGGACCATTCGTGCCAAGGTGGCGCATTTTCGCGAGGCGGTGCCCGAGGTGGCGATCCGCACGACGTGCATCGTTGGCTTCCCGGGCGAGACGGAATCCGATTTCGAACAGTTGCTCGACTTCCTGGAGGAGACACAGTTCGAGCGCGTGGGAGCCTTCACATACTCGCCGCAGGAGGGAACGCGCGCTCACGCGATGGTGGACGACGTGCCGGAAGCGCTCAAGCGGGAGCGCCTGGATCGCCTGACCGAACTGCAGCGGACCATAACGGCCGAACGCTACGAGCGCCGTGTTGGCGGCACGACGCGCCTGATCGTGGACCGTATGGCGTCAGGAGACCAGCCGGCTCAGGCTCGTGCCCCGTGGCAGGCGGATGACGTGGATGGTGTCACCTGGGTTCACACCACCGCCGCGCCGGGAAGCTTCGTGGAGGCCGTGGTGGACGATGTGGTGGACGACTACGACTTCATGGCAACGGCCACGGGCATCGTGGAATCGCTCCCTTCGCTGGTCGCACCGCGCAGTACGCGCCGGTTGCCAATGATGGCGACGAGCGTCGGAAGCTTTGGACGGTGAACGATTCCGGCACTGCTGCCGGGCAGGCGCTGTCCAGGCTCCGCGGGCCGGTCGTCGCTCGACGCGCCTCCGATGACCAGAAGGTGACGGTCTTCCAGGAGGGGGGCCCTCATCCGCAACCTGCTCGATGCACTGGCCAATGCCGACCTGTTCAACAGCTCGTACGACTGGCGCCCGGGTTCTTCTGAGGGGTCGCGCCCCAGCAGGGCTTGCGCCGGCTGTCCGCGCACTGGTCACGTCCGCGGTCGTGGTGACGTTGGCGTGGTTGGCGGCGTGCGGAGGCGGCCTCACGCCGATCACGTCCGGTCCTCCCCATCCGACAGCCACTGAGGGCGCCACGCCTGCGCTCGAGGCTGCTGGCGCGGTGGATGAACTGGGGCCGTCAGTGCGTGTGGCCATCGCCCCTGCGGCGCCAAGCGTGGAACTGGAAGGGAGCGGAAGCTGGCGGTTGGAGGATCCTGACCTGGTCGGCGGGGTTCTCGCTCGCGGCTCCCGTGGGGAGCGCTGGCGCGTTGAGCGGAGGGAGGGTCGACTGCGGGCGGTTCGCTCCGATGGCCAGGCCAGCGCCTGGCGGGATGGAGCGTTGGTGATTCGTCCCATTGGGGGGGAGACGCTCATAGGCATCGGCCGTCGTCGCTTTCGCGGTGAAATCGTGTTGACGCCAACGGACAGCGGAGTGCTGGTGGTCAACCGGTTGCCACTGGAGGAATATCTCCGTGGCGTTGTACCCCTGGAGATCGGCACCGACCGACGAGCTGACGAGCATGCAGCGGTGGAGGCGCAGGCGGTGGCAGCGCGGAGTTATGTCGTCGCCCGCATGCGCGGAACACAGGGCCAGGCGTATGACCTTGGCGATGGCGTGACCGATCAGGTCTATGGTGGCGCGAGCGCCGAGCGGGCCGTGAGCGACGCCGCCGTACGTGCCACGACGGGGCTGGTTCTCCTCGCCGGCGGCAGGGTAGTCACGGCGCCGTATCATTCCTCGTGCGGTGGTTCCACCGCGGAGCCCCAGGAAGTCTGGCAATCCGGGCCGGAACCACACCTGCGTCGGGTGAGCGACCGCATCCCCGGCACTGACCGCAACTACTGCGACATCGCGCCGCAGCCCACCTGGACGCGCCAGTTGGAACAGGATCAGTTGAGACGCACGCTGGATCGCTACCTGCCCGCGTACGCGGCGTTGCCGGCAGGAGGCGTGGGCAGAATCCGGGAGTTGCGCGTGGAGCAGACGACGCCATCCGGTCGGGTGGCGACGCTGGCGCTCGTGACCGATGGCGGGGTGTTCAGGCTCAGGGGCAACCAGATCCGTTACGTACTCCGGGACGCCGCTGGCGGTATTCTTCGCAGCACGTATTTTACGCTGAGACGCACGACGCCGGTGCGACGCGGCGAGTCGGCACCCGTGGCGATCCTCGACGGACGTGGGAACGGGCACGGAGTTGGCATGTGCCAGTGGGGCGCCATCGGGCGCGCCCGCGCGGGCCAGGACTTCCGCGCCATACTGAACACCTACTACCCGGGCACGAGTGTCGGCTACGCGCGATGATCCGTCCCCGTCATATCCTGTGCAGCGAGCGCACCCTGGCGTACCGCACCACGTGGGTGGCCTGCGACTGGCTCTGATCGTGGCCGTTCTGGCCATCGCGAGCAGCGTCATCGCCACGCCTGCACGTGCGCAGAGCAGCGATACGACTCGTGCCGGTGGCCTCCTGGACAGGCTGGGAATAGACAGGCTGCGTCTCAGCACAATTGGTGCGACTGGCGGCGTGGTGATGCCAGCGCAGATAGAACCGACATCGCTGGTGAGTCTCAACGCCGACTATGGCGAGGTGGTGCCGGGTTGGCGGATAGTCTTCTCGGCGAGCTTCTGGAACTCGCGCTATACCGACGCCACGGTGCAACGCTTCGCCGATTCCCTGCGCGCGATCCTGGTGGACCCAGGTGGTGACGCGACGGTGGAGATCGGCAAGGTGCGGGTTTCCATGGTGGCTGTCGGCGGCGAGGCTCGCTGGAGCCCACGCCACGGCCGGACCCGGCTGCGGCCGTACATTGGCGGCGCGCTGGGGTTGTACGCGCTCAACGCCGAAGGGCGAGGGATCAGCGGCACCTTCGTTGAGAGCGCACTCGATAACATCGCCACCGGCATGGCTGTGCTTGCCGGAGGCGAGCTACTGCTCCTTCCCAACTTCAGGATTGGCATGCAAGCCCGATATGACCTGTTGAGTGGTGCACGCTTCGGATCGCTGCGCGCCGGCGCGAGTTATGTCTTCAGCGCCCGGACGGGGGCATGAGTAGCGATCGCGTGCGGATAGGCGTGGTGGGCGCGGGGGCGATCGCGCAGGTCGCGCACCTGCCGGTGCTGGCAAAGATGCGTGGCGTCGAACTGATGACGCTCTGCGACAACGACGGAGTGAAGGCACGAGCGCTCGCCGACCGCTTCGGCATCCCCGACGTCTTCACCGACATCGAGGATCTGCTCGGTGACGGCCAGTTGGATGCGGTGGTCGTCGCCACCCCCAACCACCTCCACGAGCCGCACGTGCTGAGCGCGCTTGCGGCCGGCATGCATGTGTTCTGTGAGCGTCCGCTGGCGCTCACGTCCAGGGGAGTGGAGCGCATCCTGACGGCATCTCAACGAGCCGATCGGATGGTACTGGTGGGGAACAACCATCGCTTCCGGAGCGACGTGCAGGCCATGGATGCCTTCGTCCGCGGCGGCGAGCTGGGGCGGCTGCATGGCATCAGGGCCGGGTCGTATCAGCCACGTGGCCTGACCGAGGGATGGCGGCTGAGAAGGAACGAAGCGGGCGGCGGTGTGCTCGTGGACCACGGCCTGCCCCTGCTCGATCTGGCACTCTGGCTGGTGGATTATCCTGACGTCACGCGCATTTCCGCTTACATGGAGCGAGGGCGGGGCGCCAATGCCGTGGATGAGGCACTTCTCGCGTCGCTCGGCATTGTCGACGGACCCACCCTCTCGCTGGATCTCAATCGCAACTACGTGGGCGTGGGGGAACGGTGGTGGTTCGAGGTGTTGGGCACGCGGGGCAGCGCGCGCCTGGCGCCGTTGAGGGTGGTGAAGGAACTCAACGGTCGCGCCACCGACGTATCACCCACTGGCGCGGCAACCCGCGACAGCACATTCCTCCAATCCTACCGCGCTGGCCTGGCCCACTTCCTCTCGGTCATACGCGGCGAGAGCCCGTACGAGCCTCCGGTACAGCAGGTCCGGCTGCTGAAGCTCATGGAGACGATCTATCGTTCGGCGGAGGACGGGAAGGAGATCCGTTCGTAACCTCCCCGCTCGATCGAGCGGCGGAAGGGAACTCCCTTCACGGTCCGGGACTCGAGCTCGATGCTCGGGCCTGCCTGGTCCCTCTCAGCTCGTGCGGGCAAGGCGGTAGATGCCGGCACCTATGAAGACGTTCAGAAGCTCGTGATCCAGTTCGCCGGCATCGGCCTCGCGACCCAGAATGTCCAGTGCCTGTTCCGGCGAGACGGCAGGCTTGTAAGGCCGGTCGGCGGCTGTCAGGGCGTCATAGATGTCGACAATCGTCATCATCCTCACCTGAACCGGTATCCGGTCCGCCGTGAGCCCACGCGGGTAGCCCCGGCCGTTCAGCTTTTCATGGTGACAGCGAGCAATGTCCGGGACGCGCCGAAGTTCGTCGGTCCACGGTATCTGCGCCAGGAAACGGTACGTGTGGTTGACGTGAGCCTCTATCTCGCGTCGTTCCCGCTCGTCCAGCGTGCCTCGCTGTATCTGCAACGATCGCAACTCACCGTCTTCCAGTAGTGGCCGTAGGTCACCACCAGGGTGCTCCACCGTGCAACCGGCCAGTCGCGCGAGCTCCTCGGCCCGTTCCTCGGGCAGCACCGTTGGCGCATTGGCTGCTTCCACAGCCCGCATCAGCCGTTCCAGATGCGCCGAGCGTTCGTGCCTTCGTGACGACAGAGCGGCGATGACGTCGTCGTAGCCATCGCGACCGTGAGCGAGCAGGTGGTCAGCGCGTTCGCGCTCGTATGTCAGCGCCTCGTGCTGGAGCAGCATTGCCAGCCTGTGACGGATGCGCTGCAGGTCGATCGGGTAGAGCTTCCGTGCCTTCACCAGAACCTCCTCCCTGACCGCCACCTTCCCGAAATCGTGAAGGAGTGCCGCATATCGCAGTTCGCGAAGCTGCTGACGAGTGAAGTGCACGTCGCGGTGGCCAGGTGTACCGCCCGCTTCCGACACCGTCTCGGCCAGGGCGACGGTGAGTTGGGCAACGCGCGAGGAGTGTCCGGAAGTGGTGGGGTCGCGTGACTCGATGGCCGTAACCGAGGCCGTCACGAAACCCTCGAACAGGCGTTCTATGCTCTCGTAGAGACGGGCGTTCTCGATTGCTACCGCTGCCTGAGCTGCCAGTGCCGTCACCAGTTCGGTGCTGGTCCGGTCGTACGGCACCACCTGCTCATCCATCTCCGCCAGCGTCGGGAGGCTGGCCGCGGCCGTGCGCTTCCGGTTGATGAGCTGGAGCACTCCCACCGTGCCGTGCTTGTGCGTCGTGAGCGGGACGACGAGCACCGATCGCGTGTGGTAGCCGGAGCGCTGGTCGTAGCTGCCGTTGAGCCTGTAGGGGGCGTCGTCCACAACAGAGTGGACATCGGGGATGGTGAGGAGTGTCCCTGTGCGGGCGACATGTCCGGCCAGGCTGGTGCTGTCGATGGGCAGCGTGAACTGGTCGAAACTGAGTCGTGGCAGCGTATTGTTCTGGCACAACATGAAGCGTAGCCGTGCGGGCGTCGGCTCCGATGCATCGTCGGTGCTGTCCTCCGGCCGCTCCACCAGGTAGAGCGATCCAGCGTCACTCTGGGTGAGGCGACGGGCCTGGCTGAGGATGAGATCGAGTAGCTGAGTGACGTCGCGCTGGGTGGCGAGTGCGGCTCCAACGCGCGCCAGTTCGGCCACCTCCTCCAGGCGCGCCTCGGCGCGATCGGTGGCCAGTCGCTCGGCTCGCAGCGTCACGGCATGACGCATGGCGCCGCGGAGCAGGGCGGCCTGGGTGGGCAGAGGCGCACCGTGAGGCAGGAAGCTGACAATGGTTTCCCCGGGCAGCGTTGACGGCGGGGCAACCTCGCCCGGCGCTCCGCACCAGACCAGCGCGGCCATACCGGACAGCTCACGAAGACGACCAGTGAGGTCCGGAACTCCCGCCACCAGTTGGCGGTCGAGGAGCACGACCACCGGCCTCTCCGGATTGAGCGTCTCCGCCATGGGGAGGTCGTGGACCAGACAGGCCTCGACGTCCGTGGCGCGCCGTCCGAGCATCAGCTCGCGCGTGAAATCCGGCGAGTACGCCAGGAGAAGCGGCTTCACGCTGGCCCGTGCCAGGAAGGCGGTGTTGCGCGGCGGCGACGATACATGAGGAACTCCCATCGGCTGCGATGACGTGCAGGTATCAGCATGCACGGGAGGCGTCGACGTCGCCGTCGCCCACCGCGCTAGATGTCGCCTCCCGCCGTCGCCTGGAGGGCACTCTCCTCGGCCGCCGCTGTCACTTCCAGACTGTAACCGAGTCTGCGCGTCAGCCTTCGAGCATGCTCCACGAGCGCGTCGACAGCCTCGTCGGAGCGTCCAGGATGATGATGGAAGAGTGATAACCGCGGCACGCCGGCATCGACCGCCAGCTCTACCGCTTCGTCCACGGTGGAATGTCCCCATCCTCGAACTCCGGGATATTCCGCCGTCGTGTACGTTGCGTCGTGGATGAGCGCGTCGGCTCCGCCCAGAAAGTCCAGGAGCCGTGCGCGCCAGTCTGCCGGAGCGTCATAAGGCGCATCCGGATGGAGCTCATTGTCAGGGATGTAGACGACGGAGCACCCCGGCGCGTTACAGCCATTGACCCGGAAAGCCGAAGCGCCTCCGGGGTGGCGCACCGGATGAGTCCGGACGGAGAAGCCGTCCACGGCCACTCCCTCAGTCGGCACGGGGAGGAACTCGACCGTGGCTCGCACTTCCTCGAACGGGACCGGGAAGACGTCGGGTGCCATCTGCGCCCGCAGAGCTCTCTCCAGCCTGCCGAGTAGCGGTGCCGCGCTCCAGATTCGTACTCGACTGCCATCGGCAAACAGCGGGGCAAAGAAGGGCAGCCCCTGGATGTGATCCCAGTGAGCGTGCGTTATGAAGATGTTGGATGTGGAGGGCCCTCCGCCCGCCATCTCCTGGAGGGTTGCGCCGAGCGACCGGAGTCCCGTCCCGGCGTCGAGAATGGCGAGTTCGCCAACGGGCGTGCGAAGTTCCACACAGGAGGTGTTTCCGCCGTAACGGAGGGTCAACGGGCCCGGGCTGGGCACCGATCCCCGGGTGCCCCAGAAGCGCGCTTCCAGTGACATGGTCAGTCGGACATTCTCAGGTGCGCACCGTGGACCGCTGGATGAGTGCGGGGCGGTTGGTCAGACGGATCTGCCGTCGCTCGACACTGATCAGGCCGGACGACTGGAAGTCGCTCAACGTCCGCGACACCGTCTCCCGGCTGGCGCCCACCATCTGGGCGATGGTCTGGTGGGTGAGACGCTTCTGGACGAGTCCCGTGCTCTCGTCCGGGGCTGCATCCAGCAGGACGCGGGCAATGCGACCCGGAACGTCCAGCAGTACCAGCCCGCCAATCTTCTGGTCGGCAGCGCGCAACCTTCGCGACAGTTCGGCCAGGAGCGCCCAGGCCACCGCCGGCGACGACTCCACGATCCGTCGGAACTCCTCGCGCCGGAGCACGAGCAGGATGGAATCCTCCATCGCGATTACGTGAGCGGACCGGGGCTGATCGTCGATCAGGGTCAGTTCCCCGAATGGCTCACCCATTCCCAGCACGCCCAGTATCACTTCGCGGCCATCGTCGCCGAGCAGTACGACCTTGACGCGGCCGGTGCGCACGATGAAGAGGGAATCACCCGGGTCGTCGGCGAAGACGATCACGCTGCCCTTGGGATAACGCTTCTCGCGGGTGACCTCTGCAAAGCGTTGCAGGGCGTCGCGCCCGAGTCCACGGAAGAGCGGGACGCTGCCCAGGAAGTCCGTGATCTGGAGCAGCGAGAGTTGGCTGGGTGTCAGACGACTGTCGGGCGGACGGGTCATGAGTGGCCCTGGCGAACGTGGATCGGAGACGGCGCTGGAGGCTGCTGTCGCTCCGACGATCTGGTTACGATTACGGCTCCGGTACAACATGCTACCCCGTCTCCAACCAACCGCAACCGGTCCAGCCAGCAGTTGTTTCCGGAGTCGATGTGGGGCCTGTCATCGCCGACCTGGGCATACTATATTTCACAGTTGGACCTTAATTAAGCCATCGAGGCACACGTGAAGACCGATATCCATCCCGTGTACGCTACCGCGACTGTGAGTTGCGCCTGTGGCAACACGTTCGAGACGCGATCGACGCAGGCAGAGATCCGCACGGACATCTGTTCGGCCTGCCATCCATTCTACACCGGCAAGCAGAAGCTGATCGACACCGCTGGACGCGTCGAGCGCTTCCGCCAGAAGTACGGGAAGACAGCCTGAGTCTTCAGGATCGGCTGGACGGCGCACTTGCCCGCGCCGCCGAGGTGGAGCGGGAGTTGTCGGACCCGGCAACGACCCGCGATGCGGGCCGGCTGGCCGATCTTGGCCGCGAGCATCACCGGCTCTCCCAGGTGGTACAGCTCGCCGATCGTGCAGAACGTGCCAGGAGCGAGCTCGCGGATGTTCGCGAGCTCGCTCTCGTTGACGATGCGGAGATGGCCGAGGAGGCAAACAGGGAGATCGATCGACTGGAGAGCCTGCTCGGTCAACTGGAGCAGCAGATGCTCCCGCTGCTCATGCCCCGCGACCCGCTCGACGACCGGACAGCGATAGTGGAGATCAGGGCCGGTACCGGTGGCGACGAAGCGGCGCTCTTCGCCGCCGACCTCTTTCGCATGTACTCGCGATTCGTGGAGCGGCGCGGCTGGAGGGTGGAACTGCTGTCCATCAGCGAGGGGACACTGGGCGGGTTGAAGGAGGCCATCTTCAAGGTGGTCGGCGACGGCGCATTCGGGGCGATGCGCTACGAGTCCGGCGTGCACCGCGTGCAGCGTGTGCCGGCGACCGAGAATCAGGGGCGAATTCATACCTCCGCCGCCACTGTGGCAGTATTGCCGGAGGCGGAGGAGGTGGACGTGAAGATCGAGGACAGGGAGCTGCGCATAGACGTCTTCCGCTCCTCCGGCCCCGGTGGACAGAGCGTCAATACCACCGACTCCGCCGTACGCATCACCCACATCCCGACCGGTATCGTCGTCAGCCAGCAGGACCAGAAGTCGCAGCTCCAGAACAAGCAGAAGGGAATGGAAGTTCTCCGTGCCCGACTGCTCGACCGCCGGATCTCCGAGCAGGAAGCGGAGCGGTCACGACTCCGTCGCACCCAGGTTGGCACCGGCGATCGCTCGGCCAAGATCCGGACCTACAATTTTCCGCAGAGTCGGGTCACCGACCACCGAATCGGTCTCACCCTGCACGACATCGACAGCGTGCTCGATGGCCAGATCGCGCCACTGATCGAGGCGCTCGCCCTTGCCGATGCCGAGGAGAGATTCGGTGAGTGACTCGCTGCTGGAGGGCCACCCGTCGACCGCTCCACCAGGTGGGACGGCGCAGGACGGTGGGTCGGAGACGGTGGGAGCGCTGCACCAACGCCTGGCTGCTCAGCTTGCCGCGGCCGGGGTTCCGGAGCCCCGCGCGGAAGCCCGTGACATGATCGCTGCCCTGCTCGATGTGCCCCGGCTCTGGCCAACGGTGAACCCGACATCACTGGTGGCCAGCTCTACTGCTGCTGAAATCGATCGAGCTGCCGCCCATCGCGCCGCGGGAGCGCCCTTCGCCTACGCGGTGGGCCGCGCCCCATTCCGCCACCTGACCCTGGCCGTGGATGAGCGAGTGCTCATACCGCGTCAGGAGACGGAGCTACTTCCCGAGATCGTGTTCGAGATGGTGCGAGGAACGGGTGGAGTGGCGGTGGATGTCGGCACCGGATCGGGAGCCATTGCCCTCGCGCTGGCGACCGAGGGTCAGTTCGATTCCGTGATCGCCACTGACGTCTCGCTGGACGCGCTGGAGGTGGCCCGCGCGAACGCCCTCCTGCTTCGCGACTCGTTGCGGGCACCCGTACAGTTCATGCACGGCGCGGGGCTGCAACCGCTGGCCGGGAGCCGGGTGCGCGTCATCGTTTCCAATCCGCCTTACATCGCCTTCGACGAGATGGATGCGCTACCATCCAGCGTGCGTGATTGGGAGCCGGCGGTGGCCCTCTGCTGTGGCGACGAGGGGCTCGATGTCACGGCAGCTATCGTGCGTGACGCAGGCAACATCCTCGAGCCGGGTGGATTGCTCGTCCTGGAGGCTGATGCGCGACGAGCCTCGGAGGTCGCCCGGCGCATCGTCGCCGACGGACGCTACAGCGATGTGGCCGTCCGCCCGGATCTTACTGGCCGCGAACGTTTCGTGGTCGCCCTGCGGACTGGTCGCTGAGCACTTGCGGGGCTCTGCCCCGTCAGTATGCTGCCATCCGTGACTCATACGTTGAGGACAGATTCCATGCTCGAAGACAAGGCGCGTGACCTCGGCCGGCTTATCGGCCAGAGCGCGGAGTACCAGGCAGTCAAGCGGGCCAGCAGCGCCCTGAATGAGGACAAGGACTCCATCGCCCTGATGCGACGCATGGAGGAGATCCGCGTCGACGCCGAGCGGTTGATGACTGGTGGCGAGTCACCGACCCCGGAGATGGAGCGCGAGTTGGATGAACTGCTGTCGAAGGTGCAGACCAATCCCGTCTACCAGCAGATGGCGGTCGCTCAGGAGAACTTCGACAAGCTGATGTCGAGGGTGAATGAGGTGATCCTGGACGGCATCCACAAGGGCGCTGCCAGCCCGATCATAACTCTCGGCTAACCGGGGTTATTGGCGGCAGTGGGGAAGGCGCGCGGGCGGCTGATAGTCGTCGAGGGGCCCGAGGGGGCAGGGAAGTCCACCCAGTTGGCGCACCTCGCGGCCTGGGTCGCTGCCCGCGGCCTGTCGGCTCACCTCGTGCGCGAGCCGGGCACGAGCGTCGTGGGCCAGGAGATCCGTCGGTTGGTGCTGGATCCGTCCCACTCCGTCTCGCCCCGTACCGAAGCCCTCCTGTTCATGGCTGCCCGGGCCGAGTTGGTGGCGAGCGAGTTGCAGCCGGGCCTGCAGGCAGGCCGGTTGATTCTTGCCGACCGGTTCTTCCTTTCCACCTACGCCTACCAGATCCACGGCCGCGGGCTCCCCGAGGCTGACGTGGTGGCAGCCAATCGGTTCGCCACCCAGGGGCTCGTCCCGGACCTGACCCTCCTCCTGCAACTCGACCCGACTGCTGGACTCGAGCGGGCGCGAAGGCGGAGCAGTCACGACCGGATGGAGCAGGCCGGGAGTGACTTCCACGCTCGGGTTGCGGCTGCTTTCACCAGCTTTGCCGAGCCGGCGTGGCAGGCGGCGCACCCGGAATGCGGTCCGATTGTGGCTGTCCCCGCCGCTGGCGACGAATCGCAGGTTTTTCGGGCGCTGCTGGCTGTGCTGGCCGCAAGGTGGCCGGCCATGTTCGGGGAGCGTGCGGCGACGGACGACCGACAGGTCGTTACCTGATGCCTGCCAGGCTCGCGCCGTGTCGGCTGGAAGGGAAATGAGCACGACACCGGGAACGCGAATTATATTTCCAGTGATGTCCGCAGTTCAGCGGGCGTTGCTGACGCGCGTGCTCACTGGAGAGGGTTGATGCGGTCCAGGGCGATCGTGGTGGGAGCGATTTGCGGTGCAGCCGTCGTGACGGGCGGCTGGTTCGTCCAGCGCGGGCTCGTCGGGTCGGAGAACTCGTACGCTGGCGTCCGGCTGTTCGATCAGGTGCGCCAGCACATCGTGGAGAACTACGTCGACGAGGTGAGCGACAGCGCGCTCTATCAGCTCGCCGTCACAGGCCTGCTCGAGGAACTGCACGATCCGAACTCGGTCTACCTGTCCAGCGAACGGCTGGCGAAGCTGAACGAGCGTACAGCAGGGCTGTATGTGGGAATCGGCGTGCGCTTCGATGCGCGCGACGGTTGGCTGACGGTCATCGCCGCCCATCGTGGCTCGCCGGCCGAGCGTGCCGGCCTCACGACCGGGGATCGGATCCTCGAGATCGATGGTGTGTCCACCCAGGGCATGACACCGGACGAGGCTACGCGGGCACTTCGCGGCAAGCCGGGGACGACGGCGAAGCTGGTCATCCAGCGCGGTGTGGACGGCCATCACGTGAAGCTGTCAGTGGCGCGACGTGAGGTTCACATCCAGGCCGTTTCGAGGATCGCCATCCTGGATGGTGATGTGGGTTATGTGGACGTCAACGTGTTCGGTGACTCCACCGCCGTCGAGCTTGCCCGGACCGTGGACTCGTTACGGGAGAAGCGCGTGCGCGGCCTGATCATGGACCTGCGTCGGAACCCTGGTGGCCTGCTCCAGCAAGGTGTCGAGGTGGCTGACCTCTTCCTGGACGAGGGACAGCGGATCGTGGATGTTCGCGGCCGCGATCCGGAATCGTCGGCCGTCTACAAGGACCAGTTGCCGCAGAGGTGGGATGGCATGCCGGTGGTGGTACTCGTGGACGATGGCACCGCGAGTGCGGCAGAGATAGTCGCCGGCGCGCTGCAGGATCATGATCGGGCGATCATCGTGGGCCGGACGACGTTCGGAAAGGGCAGTGCTCAGAGCCTCTTCCCGCTGACCGGTGGCGGCGCCCTCAAGCTCACCACGGCCCGCTGGTACACACCTGCCGGGAGGGCAATAGGGCGTCCCTTCGGAACGCAGCTACCAGGTGAGGGCGAGCTGCCGTTGGAATCGGCACCGCCCAGGGAGTCGCGCGAGCAGTTCAGAACCGACGGCGGTCGAATCCTCTTCGGCGGCGGTGGAATCACCCCCGACCTGATAGTTGGTGACACGCTACTACCGCCCGCTGAACTGGCGCTGGGACGTGCATTGGGTAGCGCGGTGAGCACTTTCCGCGACGCGATCACCGATTATGCCCTCGAACTCCGTGGCTCCGGCGCCGTGCGCTCGCGAGATTTCGTCGTGACGCCTGCCATGCGTGACGCGCTCCGCGAACGGCTCCTGGCTCGGGGCGTGGATGTCCCGCGCGATGTGTACGATGGAGCCGCACCGCTCGTGGATCGTCTGCTGGCGCAGGACGTGGTCCGATTCACCTTCGACCCCGAGGCGAGTGTGCATCGCTCGCTGAGCTGGGATCGGGCGCTTCAGACTGGCGTGGGGCTGCTGAGAGGCATCAATACCCCGGCGGAGCTCCTCGAGCGCGCCTCGAGCGGCACGGCAGTGATAGCCAGAGCTCGCCAGGTGGCGCTGGAGGGACTGCGGTTGGACGAGGCTTCGGCCGCCGCCGCAGCATCGTCACGCGCCACGGTGTCGAAGGGAGGGCTGGCGCCGATCACCAACGGTGGTCACGCTACCGGCAACGCTGTAACGATGCCGCGCTGAGACCCTGGCTGTGTCGCAGGGGCGGGGCTACATGGTGCTGGGTTGACGGGGGAACTCTGTCCGCCGGTCCGGACCGCTGCGTGTCGCTACGGATACTCCACGAGCCGGCGTGGAAGGCCGTGGCCGACCCATCGCTGTGCATGGTTGTACTTGAACCAGGCCTGACAGAACACTCAGGCCGGAGCGCATCCGACTTCCCGGAAGGCCTGTTCAGCGACTGCCCATCAGCCCCTGGCCATCCACTACCCGCACGCCCTTGGGCGGCGTGAACGTGAATGCCCCACTGGGAAGCGTGACGTTGACGCGGATGTCGGTCAGCAACACGAGGCGCTTCACACCCATGCCATCCAGTGTCTCGAACTGGCGGAGAGTGCCGTCGACCGGGTCGAGCCAGACGGTCGCCTTCGTGAACGGAGCGTTGGCGCCCTTGGGGGTGAGCGTCAGTACACGCGCAGGGCTACCGCCAACGGTTGCCGTGCCACCGTCGGTGATATTGAAGCGCGTACGCGGTGCCTCGAAGAACTGTGCACCCGGGTCGAGCATCCCGCCATTGGCCGCCTCCGCTGGCAGCTTGAGCACCTGGCCCGGAGTGCTGCTCGGGGTGTAGACCCAGAGAAACTTTCCATCGGCGATGATCCGATCACCGGATGGATCGGTGAAGCTGAAGGCGAACCGATCCGGTGCCTGGCGATGGAGCACGCCGCGGGAAACAGACGCGCTGCCGGTCATCGGGTTGGTGAGCGTCTGCTGGAAGTTGGCGGTCGCCGTCCGGGCCGCCTTGTAGGTGGCCGCGGCACGGCCAATGAGCGCATCCACACTGCCGCTGGCTGGCCGGCTGGTCGAGCTCGCCTGCGCATGCGCGGTCATGACTGGCAACGTGGCAAGCGCGAGTGCGGCGACGGCCGGAAGGACCCGCCGGCGAACGACATGGCGCGGGACGGCTGGATGGCCGGTGGCCGGACCGGCCTGTTGGATTACGGGATGTGAGCGCATCCACTTCCTACCCGATCGAAACCGCCACGTTCCCCGCGCCAACCGGTGTGATCTGTCTGCCTACGGCCAGCGCCACGGCGTGCAACTGCTTCATGAGTTCGTCGAACTGCGCTGGGTAGAGTGACTGCGCGCCGTCGCTGAGGGCCCTGTCGGGCCTGGGATGCACCTCGATCATCAGACCGTCCGCGCCGGCCGCGACAGCGGCCGAGGCCATTGGCGCGACCTTGTCGCGAAGTCCCGTTCCGTGACTGGGATCGGCCACGATGGGCAGGTGAGACAGGCGGTGGACGACCGGGATGGCGGTGAGGTCGAACAGGTTGCGAGTGAGTGGGTCGAAACTGCGCAGCCCCCGTTCGCAGAGTATCACCTGGTCATTGCCTTCGGCCAGAACGTACTCCGCGCTCAGGAGCAGCTCGGTGATCGTGGCGGACGGGCCACGCTTGATCATCACTGGCTTGCGAAGTCGACCGACGGCGCGCAGGAGGGAGTAGTTCTGCATGTTCCGCGCGCCAATCTGGATGCAGTCAGCATACTCGGCCACGAGCGACGCGCCTTCGACGTCGAGCGCCTCGGTGATGATGGCGAGCCCGGTCTTGCGCCTGGCAAGGTCGAGTAGTTCGAGACCTCGCCTTCCCATACCCTGGAAGGAATAGGGCGAGCTGCGGGGCTTGAAGGCGCCTCCGCGCAGGGCCGTGGCGCCCGCCGCCTTGACGGCGTGTGCGGCGTCCAGGATCTGCTCCTCCGACTCCACCGAACAGGGGCCGGCAATGACCGGCACGTCGCGACCGCCGAAAACCACTCCCGGTGCGATCTCCACGAGCGTGTTCTCCGGTCGCCACTCCCGGGACACCTGCTTGTAGGGCTGCGTGACGTGGATGACCTGCGCGACCCCTGCCATGCCTTCAATGCGCGAGGCATCCACCCGTCCATCGTTCCCGACCAGGCCGACAGCGGTCCGCTGGGCGCCCGGGAGCGGACGCGCCTCGTAGCCCATCTCCACTATCGTGCGGCAGACGTCCTCGACGTCGGCGGCCGACGCGTCATGTTGCATCACAACCAGCATGGGTCGTCCTACTCCTCTAGGTCCAGAGTCCAGCCGTCCACAGCCAGCGTGAGCGGGCCATCGAAAGCCGTTGCCACGGCGGCGCGAATGTCCACGCGCTCGACGGGCGGATAGAAGTGAGTGAGCGCGAGCCGTCCGGGTCGCGCCAGTGCGGCCAGTTGGCCGCATTGTTCAGGAGTCAGATGAGTGGGTAATGCCATTGCCTGTGGCAGCGAACACTCTGCAAGCAGCAGGTCGCAGCCGCTGGCCCACTCGGCCAGGCCCTCATCAAAACCCGTATCTCCAGTATAAACGAGACGGTGCCCCGCCGTAGTGAGGGCATAGGCCAGACTCTCGTCGGTGTGGGGCGTCCGGTGCGCTCCGATCGTCACCCCGGAGGCCAGCTCGAATGTCTCGCCAGGTTCCATCTCTCGCACGCTCACCGGAAAGCCAGGCTCCCGCACCCAGGCGCCGGAGGCAATGCTCGTTCGGTCCAACAGGTCGGAAGTACCTGCCGGTCCGATGATCTGGATGCCTGCCGACCGCGCGGGCATCATGCCGTGGCGCCAGGCGAAGATGAGGGTCGGCAGGTCGCCTGTGTGATCGTGATGAAAGTGCGTGAGGACGACGTGCGTGATATCCGGCCACCGCAGGCCGAACTCCGCCATGCGGTGAACTACCCCGCTGCCGCAGTCCATGAGCACCAGCGCCTGGCCGCACTCCACGAGGTGACCGCTGCTCACGCGACCGGGCGACGGGGCCGCAGTACCGGTACCGACCGTCGTCAGTCGCACCAGCTCCCGATCTCGCCGCACCTGGCGGCGCTGAATTGAATGTTCACCTGCAGCTCACAGCGAGAACGCTGCATCGTCGGCGGTGGCATCCGCGGCAGGCAACCCATCCCCGCTCACCGCTTCCTCCTCGCCGTGGGACTCACCGTCACCGGCTGCGGATACCACGACAGTGGCCACGTCGGCGATCCCAGCATCCCTTCCGTTGCCGTCGCCATTGCCGTTGCTGCTTCCGTTCTCGGGGCCGACCAGTTCATCCAGTTGGCGTCCCTTCATGCGGACGCTCACCAGCGATGACACACCTGGCTCCTGCATCGTCACGCCATAGACGGCGTCGGCCGCCTCGGTGGTGGTGCGCGGATTGTGGGTGATGACGATGAACTGGGTACGCGTCTTGAATTCGTTGAGCATCCGCACGTACCGACCTATGTTCTGGTCGTCCAGCGGCGCGTCCACCTCGTCCAGCAGGCAGAACGGACTCGGCTTGGTGAGGAAGATGCCGAACAACAACGAGAGGGCCACGAGTGCCCGCTCACCGCTGGACAGGAGGTGGATGCGCTGCGTCCGCTTGCCGCGCGGCGATGCATGGATCTCGATGTCGCAGTCGAGCGGGAGCTCCGGGTTCTCCAGCCGCAGGTCGCACTCACCGCCGCCGAACAACGTCATGAATATCTGGCGAAAGTTTTCCCTCACCTGGGTGAAGGTGGCCAGGAAGAGCTCGCGCGCGGTGGTGTCGATCTCGCGAATGGCCTGGTGGAGCGAGTTCCTGGCCTGTGCAAGGTCGTTCCGCTGGGCGGTGAGAAAGTCGAGCCGCTTGCCCTCCTCGTCGTGCTCCTCGATGGCGAGCGGGTTGACCGGCCCCAGCGCCTCCAACTGCTCCCTGAGCTCGGTGGCCTCCTGGCGCAACGCATCCGTGTCCAGGTCCAACGGGGTGACGGCGGCGAGCAGCTCCTCGAGCGATCGGCGCCATTCGGTCTCGAGCCGCTCGCGTATGGACCGCCGGCCGCCGGAAAGGTCGCTGAAGCGAAGTTCCGCATGATGCAGTTCCTCGGAACGGGCAGTGTTGTCGCGGCGAGCCTGTTCCAGTAGCTGCTCGGCGTGGGCCAGGCGGGCGTCGGCAGCCTGGAGAGCCGTCTCCGAGTCGGCAAGACGTGACTCCAGTTCGGCCAGGGCGAGCTGCCGCGCGGCCAGTTCGGCCTGCCAACGGGCCATCTGGCCGGCCAGGAGCCGATCGGCATCGCTGAGGCTCGAGAGCTCCGTCTGAAGTGATTGCAGACGACGCTCGGCGGTGGAGAGCTCCTCGTCCAGACGTCGCTCCCTGTCCAGCGCCACCTGCAATCGTGCATGCACCTGCGCCTGCTGCACCTGGAAGGTCGTGCGGTACTCGCGCGCCTCCTCCTGCATCTGCTCGGTGGCAGCGAGTCGTTCGCGCTGCTCGCCGCTCATGCCTTCCAGCCCTTCCAGTTCCTCGGCCACACGGTCGCTCTGCGTGGCCAACGAAGCCAGCCGATCAGTCAATTCCTGGCGTCGCGCCGTCAGTCGATCGTGCAGCGCGCGTGCCTCGGTGAGTTCGCGCTCGGCCCGCTGCCGACGACGTTCAACCTCGCCGTGCAATTCCTGCGACCGACGGGCCTCGCGCTGGGCAACGCTGGCCTCCTCCGCCGCGGTCGCGGCGTGGCGATCGGCGGCCTGCATCTCGAGACGGATCTGCTCGGCCGTACTGGCGGCAGCGTCGCGAGCGGCGACGGCGGCGGTCACGGCATCGCGCAACTCGGACAGCTCGGCGCGCCTGCGGAGCGGTCCGGGCCCGGTCACTGCTCCGGGTAGCCAGACGGCGCCGCGGGCATCCACGAAAGCTGCGCCGGCGTCGGTGCTGCGTACGTGAGCGAGGAGGTTCCCCACCCAACGCCGGGCGGCCGGCGCAGCGTTCACGCGAGCCAGAAGGGCGTCCGCGTCATCGTCGCCGGTGCCACCGGCACTCCGTCCTGCAGCGTACTGGCCCGGGTCGGCGTCGAGGGGGAGGAGAAGTAGTGGGCCGGGGTTGGTGCGCGCGTGCCACGCACGCACCGCCTGCGCGGCCGCCGAGTCGCGCACCAGCACCGCGTGAAGGTTGGCGGCCAGGAAGCGCTCAACGAGGAGCGCCATGTCCGGCGATGTCTCGATGAAGTCCGACAGTGGGCCCAGAATGGCTCCCTCACCGAACTGCTGCCGCTCTCTCAACAGCTTCGCCGCAGCGGGAGCGAGTCCCACGCGCTCACGCTCCAACCCTTCCAGTGCGTTCGCCTTGCCCTCCAGGTTGTGCAGCGACTCGTTGGCCCTTGCAAGTTCGGCCCGAGCCAGACCCTCTCGCTCGCGGGTGTCGCGCGCGCTCGCGTGCGCCGCTTCCAGCTTCTTCACGGACTCGGCCACCTGCATTCCTGCCGCGGCCACGGCATCCGCGGCAGCGGCGGCATCGCGCTGGATGGCACTCACGTTGTCGCTGACCTGCTGCAGTTCCAGTTGGAGCGTCTCATCGCGCTGAGCGGCATCGACCAACTCCCGCTCCACTCCCTCGTGATCCATCTCCAGGCGGCGAGCCTGGTCTCGCAGGTCGCGCAGGCGGCGCTCGCCCTCTTCCACGGCGTTCCTGGCTGCCGTGACGAGCGCGCGCGCTTCCTCCTCGGCGGCGCTACGCTCCTCGAGTTGCTCGGTGACCGTTCGCAGCTCCTCCTGCAACAGCTCCCGATCCTGGCCCGCCTGTTCGCGGTCGGCGGACACGCGGACGCCCACCGCCTCACCGTCATGCCGTTCCTGCTCGGCGCGCTGACGCCGGGCGACCGCATTCCGCTGCCGTTCCTCGGCGACAGCCATCTCTCCCTGGAGCTGGAGCGCACCCTGGCGTTCGGCAGCGACCTGGCGGGCCAGCTCTGTCCGCTGCGCCTCGGTCGCCGCCCTCTCGGCCTGTGCGGTCTCCCGTAGCCGTTCGGCGTCGCCGAGTAGCCCTGTCAGCGCGGGAGTCTGGGCCCGGAGGACGGCAAGCCTCTCCTCCAGGAGCGCGAGCTCCTCGCGATGCTCCTCCAGTTCTCGCCCGGCGAGGGTGATCTCCACCTCGAAGCGTCGTTCCACGAGCTCGGCATGGCGTTCTGCCCGGCGACGCTGGCGGGCGAGGGAGCGCACCTGGCTCTGGACCTCGCCGATAAGGTCGTCGAGACGGGACAGGTCCACCGACGTCTCTTCCAGCCGACGCTCGGTGCTCCGTCGCCGATCGCGGTAGAGACCGACTCCCGCGGCCTCCTCGAACAGTTCGCGTCGCTCGTCGGGACGATCGGACAGGAGGGCATCGATCATCCGGCTCTCGATCACGACACCGGAGTCAGCGCCCAGGCCGGTCCCGCGCACCAGGTCGTGGATGTCCTTGAGCCGGCACGGTGAGCGGTTCAGGAAGTAGTCGCTTTCTCCCGATCGCGAGAGTCGTCGCGTGATGACCACCTCGCGAAAGGCCAGCGGGAGCGTGCCGTCGTCGTTGTCGAAATGGAGCGATACCTCGGCGACGTTGACCGGCCGCCTGGACGAGGATCCCTGGAAGATCACCTCGTCCATCTTGGCTCCGCGCATGACGCGCGCACGCTGCTCGCCGAGTACCCAGCGGATGGCGTCCGAGATATTCGACTTGCCGCACCCGTTGGGGCCGACGATCGCCGTCACACCCTCCTCGAACACGAGTTCGGTGCGGTCAGCGAAGGATTTGAAGCCGTGCAGCTCCAGCTTGGTAAGACGCACTTACAACGGCCTCCCGGTTCTCACGGCGAGGGCGGCCGGGATGGCCGCTGTCTGCAACGTGACGAGGGTGTGACGGGCGTCGGCCGGTGTGGCGAAGGCGCCCACATAGACGTGGGCACGGCCATTGGTCTGGAGTAACGCATAGGCGGGGATTCCACGAGCGACGAAACGATTGAGAACCGGACGCACCGAATCGCGCGGCACCGAGCTCTCCACCTGGAGCGCGTATGGCAGGTGCACGACCTCGCCGGTGGAGGCGCTGAGCAATCCGTCCGAGCGCATGCGGGCGAGCAGCGCGTCGGCATAGGCCTGCGTGCGACCGGCGCCGGTGATGACATAGTAGCGTACCCTGCCCGTGGAGTCCGCTGCCTCGCCCACGGTCACCGCGGCGAGCGACCTGGGTCGGGAGCGGAAGCTCCTCGTGGCGGCCGACGGCGAAGTCGCGGAAGCGAAGGACACGGCGAATGAGGCGGCCCGCACAGAGTCCTCGGGATTGGCCACCGGGGGCAGGAAGGCGTCGACCGACGACGTCGCCGAGTCGGCCGCCGCCGCACTCACCTCTGAACCGGCATCGCTGATCGAGCTATCGACAGGGTCGACGACAGCCTCCCCGAGTTCAGCCGAGGCGCTGTCGGTGCGTGTGAAGAGGGGTTTGTAGGGGCGCCCGCTACCGCCAATCTCCCGTGCCGCCCAGACCAGGCCGGCGATGATGGCCAGTGCACCCAGCGCGTAGATCGTGGCCCGGAGTATCCGGCTGCCGGCGGAACGCGGCGCCATGACCGGAGCACGAGTCGCCGGCGGTTCTGGAGCCTCGCGGAGCGACGCGGTAATGATTCGATGGGGCAGGGCAATCGTCGGCGCCGTCTCGTCCACCCCCACCACGCCATCCATGCGCGTGATGAGATCGGACAGTCCAGGTTCGTTGGATGGGGCGACTATCAGCAGCAGAGCGCCCACATCGCGAAAGCCATCGGCGATGCGCCGCCACCTGTCGCTCTCGGCCATCCCAGCAGCTAGCGCTGGTTCGGTGCCCGCGGGTATGACGAACAGCCTCCCGTCCTGGTCCAGTTGCCGCGCGATGCGGTTCAACGAGACGCCGAAGGCGAAGGTGTCACCCAGCCCGTGAGGATCGTCGTCGGAGACGAGCTGGGTGAGGGGCAGCGCACGGCCTGTGAGGTCGGCCACGGCCACGCGCCGATGGCTGGCCTGGCCCGCGGCGAGGCCGAGTGCCAGGTGCGCAGAGGCTACCACATCCATTCCTGCCACGACGACGGCAGCTACCGGATCGAGAGCTGGGGCGAGGCGACGGCCCTCGGCCTCCCAGGCCGCGGCCTGCTCGGGAGTGACGGGCACGGTCAAGGGTTCCCCTCGTAGATGAAGTACGTACGGCCGGATGCACGACCCACTGCTTCGGCGTCCGCGCGTGTGGAGTAGGGTCCCAGCACCACGCGATAGATGGCCGTACCGGCACGCTGGCCAACGACCACCCGGGCGCGATGTCCACCTACCTCGATCTCCTGCGCCAGCTCGTTGGCGCTCTTCTGGTTGAGCAGTGCAGCAAAGGAGACGGTGAATCCAGCCGGCGCCGGTGGCCTGGACGGTGCCACCGTGTCGGTTGGCGGTGGCGGAGCGGTGTCCAGGGGAGGCGCGGTATCGGTCGGTGTGGTATCCACGGGGGCTGTCCGGACCCGGAACCGGACCGGGTCGTCAAGTTCCTCACTGCGAGGCCGGAATCCGTTCCACGACATGGTATACCAGAAGTCGTCGGCACCACCTTCCATGCGGGCCCGCTGAACCCCACTCGCCGCATCGGCGAGAATCACATCCTTGCCGCGCAGGAGGGCGAGGTTCCCGTCGGGTGCGACGAAGGGCAGGTCCGTACGCCAACCGGTGCCCAGCGTCCCCACCAACTCCCCGTTGCTCACTGCCACCACCCACACCGAATCGCCAACGAGCGGACGGACCAACAGGTACCGGCCCAACTGGTCCATCCGGAGATCCCGAGCGGCACCCGGCAACTGTATGCGGCCGCTTACCGCCTCCGCGTACCGGTCCACCACCGAGAGGCGGTCGCTGGAGTCCACCGCGACAAAGAGACGATCGCCGCTGGGGGTTGGGGCGAGGGCGATGACCGGGGCATCGAACCGGACGGTAGGCATCGTCTCGAGCGTTCGGCTGCGCACTGCCAGCAACCTGTCGCCGGCCACCAGGTAGACGAGGTCGCCCACCCGGGTGCGGATGGCCCGTCCGACGCGCGGCACGACGATGGTGTCCAGCAGCTCCTTCTCGGGTGGACGGAGGCGCCACAGCACGCTTTCCTTCTTCGCGTTCCGTCCACGGCCGCTGTCCGGTCGGTTGGCCAGCACGAGAAGCCAACCGTCCGGTTGCGGGATCACCGCCTGGGCCACCGTGGGTGTCGTGAGTTCCCAGGCGTCCGCTGACGGAGTCAGCCGCAGGACCTTTCCGGAGCTATCGATACCGTAGATGACTTCGGCCTCAGCCGAGGAAATGTCGGCGAGTTTCCTCCTTGTGGCCGAGGTCACGGTCCCCAGTCTCAGATCCAGTCGGCCGGGGAATCCCTTCCCATCCACGAAGGCGAGCGAGCCCAGCTCGGCATCGAAGGAGAGGACGCGGTCGAGTGCGGGCAGACTGGCGCTCGAGCGCCAGACTACGGAGTCGAGGGCCGGATACATGTAAGCCACGGCCGCTCCACCGCTGCGAGGGACTCGCAGGACGATGGGATCGGGGCCGTTGGGGGCAACGGAGGGACGGGCATCGCGATCCGACGCCGCGCCGCCGCGGTCGGCGGGAGCGCAGGCCAGGAGCGCGAGCGCCAACGCGGTGAGTGTGCGCACGGCGCTAAAGGTAGGGCTGCGGAGGGAGCCGTACAAGTTGCGACGTGGACGCGACTGCGCTACCGGAGTGCCTGCTCCAACTCGACAGGCACCACCTCGGCGTCGCTCCACAAGCGTTCCAGTTGATAGAATTCCCGCAATTGGGGATGGAAGATGTGAACGATCACGTCGATGTAGTCGAGCAGTACCCAGCGTCCCTGTTGCAGCCCTTCCTCGTGATGCGGCCGCACGCCCTCGCTGCGAAGTTCGTCCAGGACATGATTCGCTATGCCGCGGACATGGGCATCCGAGGTACCGCTGGCGATGACGAAGCAGTCGGTCACGTCGGCTACGCCGCGGACGTCGAGTATGACGACGTCCGACGCTTTCAATTCAAGGGCGAGGGCGGCGACGCGCTGGGCGAGTTGGCGGGGATCGTAGGTCGTGGAAGCGGTCATGCGAAGGCGACTGGGTGCGCGGTAGGAACTGCGGAAGGCAGACTATGATCGGGCAGGGAACAAGGGACAGTGGTGACTTGTCGTGGGTAGGAGAGCCCGGGTCAGGGCGGCACCGAGTCCGGTATCGTGTTCCGGTGTTCCCCCGGTACGATAACCCGCTAGCCGGGAAGGCGACATGTCGGAGCGCGTGGAGCGGATCGCGTCGGCTGCCGACGGGTTGGCGAAAGAGAGCGGGGGACGAGCCTGAACGACGGTCGTCCCCCGCTCTCGTGGCCCTCTGCGGGCGGTCTACTGCTTTATGACCCAGACCTTGATCTCCGGACGCACGTCCACGTGCAGGCGGATCGGGATACGGTAGACGCCGAGCGCCTTGATGGGCTCGTCGAGTTCGACCTGTCGCTTCTCGACGGAGAAGCCCTGGGCCTCGAGCTGCTCGACTATGTCGCCAACGGTAACCGAACCGAAGAGCTTGCCTTCCTCGCCGACACGAGCGGAGAAGGTGATGGAGACTTCCTCGAGCTTCGTGGCGATGCTCTCGGCGGCCTCCCGGCGCTCGCTCTCGGCGGCCAGCAGCCGATCCTTTTCCTGGGCGATGCGCTTCTTGTTTCCCTCGGTCGCCTGGTAGGCTATTCCCCGGGGGAGTAGATAGTTGCGGGCATAGCCCGGCGAGACGACGACGATGTCGCCCGGATGGCCGAGGTTGTCCACGGCCTGACGCAGAATGACTTCCATGGGATGCACTCCAATCGTTATGAGGTCGGCCGCGTTCGACGGCGCCAATCGAGCCACGTGTCACCCACTCCCAGCGCGAGCGCCAGCGTCGCCAGCAACTGCCACGCGAGGAGCCCGACCGCGACGAGTAACGCCTTCGTCCACCGCCTGGGGGCGAGCATCCAGCTCAGGACGCCCAGGCCTCGTACAACGTATAGCGCGCCGAAGAATACCAGCAAGTTGATAGCAGCATCCCGCATCTCGGCAAAGGCGGGAAGCACGAGCATTGTCACGCCCACCACGAGCGCCCATATGAGCTGGTCGCTGAAGCGGAACTCCTGCAGGGGCGCCAGCGGCGGTCCGATTCTGACCCGCGACAACCGCTGGAAAAGTGCCCAGGCCACTGCCAGGACGGCCAGCGACTCGAGCGCGAGCATTGCCGGTAGTACGGTCAACGACCGCTCCGGCATCCGGCCATACTCGGCAAGTACCTGTTGCCGAAGCGCCAGAGCTTCCGGCGACTTCGCGAGATACTCCGCCCACTCCGGCGTCGACGTCAGGCGGTTCAGAAGGACAGTCCACTGGTTTGTACGATCGGCGTACTCGATGAGCAGCGTACGCCCCAACTGATCTGCTGCTGACCCATTGACGGTGAACAGGGCGACCAGTGCGATGAGCATGCTCAGGCCTACCGCCGGCAGGGCCTGAGCGAGAAAGCCCTGTCGTGGCCGGAGCACACAGAACGCACCGAACACTCCCGCCAGCAATACAGCCCAGCCCCGTACCAACCAGCCGTAACCGGCCGTGCCGGGAATGGGTTGAGCAACCAGCCAGGCCGCGAGGAGCAGCCAGAGCAGGGCCACGCTCAATCGTCCACCGGCCCACCATCCCACCAACGTACAGGCAGCGAAGACAGGTACGAGAAGCACCAGGGCTTCAGCCGCCGGCGCGAGCACCGGCAGGAAGGGAGTTGCCGGGGCCAGCAGCAACGCCACCAGCCCCAGCAACACGTACCGCCAGCGCGGTGGCGCTGACGCCACCGTATCCGACGGTGGAAGAGGTTCCGGCAGTTCGGTTACGACTGGGTGCCCCTCATGTATGGAACGAGCGCCAGATACCGCGCCTTCTTGATGGCGCTCGCCAGTTGACGCTGGTGTCGCGCATCCACCCCACTCAGCCGGCTCGGCAGGATCTTGCCGTTCTCGGTGATGAAGCGGGAGAGGGTGCGCTCGTCCTTGTAGTCAATGAATCGGATGCCTGCCTCGCAGATGGGGCACGGCTTCTTGTTGCGGCGCATGGTTACTCCTCCTCGTCGTCGTCGTCATCGTCGTCGCGCCGGCGAGCGGCGAGCTGCTCCTCGGTCATCGGCGGCGCACCGAGCTCGTGCTCGTGCAACGAGATGAGGTAGCGGATCACGCTATCGTCCAGCCGCAGTGCGCGCTCGTACTCGGGGAGCAGCGTCGGGTCGGCGGCGAAGCGGGCGACGGCGTAGTAGGCCGTGTCGCGGCTTCCGATCTTGTAGGCGAGCTGACGCCGCCCCCAGTGATCGATCTCGACGCTCTCCGCGTCGAGGTTGAGCAGGTCGTGAAAGCGACCGATGCTCTCGTTTACGGCGTCATCCTCGAGCGCTGAATCGAGGATATACACCACTTCATAGTCGCGGGTCATGCGATGGCAAGCCTCCCTTTGGTCGTGACCGCCCTCCGCCGGTTGCCGGGGCGAGAGGGAGGGTGAGAGCCGAACCGGCGTCACATCCAGGGGATGCAACGCCGGCGTTCGACGTTAGCCCTATAAAGTAGCGATTCAGGGAGCGTCAGGCAATGGCGCACTGTCCGGGGCGGGCGAGCCGATCCTGTGCCCCGACCCCGTGGATGGTTAGCCCGGCCACCGCAATGCGGCTGGACGAACCCGACAGCCTCAGAAGATGGCTACGAAGGCGTATTGCCAGTTGGGCGGTTGTCCCTCGATGGTCGCGTTCAGTCGCTGGGGGTCAGTCGGGCTGGGCTCGAGAATGCAGTTGTCCAGCACCCTGTCGCCGGCCGGGATGTTCGGGAAATACTGGGAAGGAAGTTCCACCGAACCGACGAGGAACCAGACCGAACTTCCCGGCGCAGCGGTGTAGCAGGCAAGTACCGGCAGCGACGTCGGCGTGCCTGCCTCGGCGGGCAAGGTCACCGTGGCGAAGCCGTTCTCATTGAGGATGCCGTTCGCTCTGTAGACTCGCGAACCGGAACCGGTGCCCGGGGGGCCAGCAGGGCCCGTCGCGCCGGTCGGGCCAGCGGGACCCTGCGGACCAGCCGGGCCGACCGGCCCCGCGTCACCCTTGCAGGCCGGGAGGGTGGTGGCGATAACGGCAAAGGCAAGCATGGCGAGTGTTCGCATGGGCGCTCCCTGCAGGCTTCAGGATGTGGTTGGAGGCGCTGCGCGACATGGTGATCGGGATCTGCGGCGCCTGGTGGTCGATGCCAGAACCGGGTCAGCCGAGCGAACATGACGTTGCAGGTCGCCGAACGCCAGTAACCCGGCGACCTCGAATGCCTCAGTAGACCACGGTGAAGGCGTACTGCCAGTTCGGTGGCTGGCCCTCGATGGTGGCGTTCATCTGCTGCGGATTGCTCTGGTTTGGCTCGAGGATGCAGTTGTCCAGTACGCGGTCTTCCTTCGGGATGTTCGGGAAATACTGCGCCGGCAACTCGACCGATCCCACCTCGAACCAGACCGACGTGTTGGGTTGTGCGGTGTAGCAGGTGAGAGCCGGCAGGTTGGACGGGCTTCCGACCTCGCGCGGCAGTACCACCGAAGCGAAACCGTTGTTGTCGAGCACGCCGACCACACGGTAGACCTGTGCCCCGGTGGAGGAATCGCTGCAGGCAGCAAGGCTGCTGACAGCGAGACCGAGGGCGAGAAGGGTGCGAATCCGCATTGACTCTCCATGGCAGAGAAAGCACAGGACGCGTGCAGCGTACGCGTCAACTTGACGCCGCATCAGGTGGGTGGATGCGGTAGGTGAGTGTCGTCGGGCATTCCAGCGCAACATGAGTGCCGAGGCTGCTGTGAGGCCGGAGCGCCGGTGACGCTCAGGGCTGACTGGTTGGTGCGTCCGGACAGGGTGACGAGATCCTGTCCGATTGGTGGGACAGCGGTCGTTCCTCAGACGTTGAAGCGGAAGAGAAGTACGTCGCCGTCCTGGACCACGTACTCCTTGCCTTCCGAGCGCACG
>CALCHX010000161.1 GCA_937906875.1 uncultured Gemmatimonadota bacterium
CTCTTCGACGATGCCACCGCCTTCTCCAGGGAGTGGGGCGTGGATGAGACGGCCGAGCGGCTGATAGCAGAGGGGGCGATCGAGCCGCTGATCATCGTCGGGATGTACAACGCCGGTGAGCAGCGCCTGGACGAATACACTCCCATCCGCGATGGATCCATGACGGGGGGCGGCAAGGGCGAGGCACACGGACGGATGTTGGTCGAGGAGCTGAAGCCGTTCATCGACGCCGCCTATCGCACGCGGCCGGAGGCGGCCAGTACCGGCGTGGGCGGTTCGTCGCTGGGGGGCCTCGTCTCACTCTACCTGGGGCTGCGTCACTCCGGAGTCTTCTGGCGCCTGGCAGTGATCTCGCCCTCGGCGTGGTGGGGTGACCGGTATCTCGCGCGCCGGGTGAAGGCGCTGTCGCACAAGCCGCCGCTTCGCATCTGGCTCTCGGTAGGTACGGAGGAGGGAGCGGGCGTGGTGGATGATGTGGAGGAGGTACGCGACGCGCTCGTCGAGCGAGGGTGGCAGGAAGGAGAGGACCTGCACTTCGAACTGGTGGAAGGGGGACGGCACGACGAGGCGGCCTGGGGGGCAATTGTGGAGCCAATGCTACGTTGGCTCTTCCCGGCCTCGTAACGCCTCCGGGGCCACTATCGCACTCGGACTGGCCGGACGGCAGTCCGGCCTGTCTATTGCGAAACCAACGACCGGCCTGGCGCGAGAAGCGCAAACCCTCAGGAGCATCCCGAACATGCATCGCGAGTACCACCGCTGGCACAGCCCATCGCTCGGTCGCGACATGGAGTTGCTGGTCTTCGGACATGGCGGCGCGCGCGTCCTCGTCTATCCCACTTCGCAGGGGCGCTACTTCGAGTGGGAAGACCGGGGGATGGTGGCGGCGCTGGGCGAACAACTGGAGCGCGGCTGGCTGCAGCTCTTCTGCCTGGACAGCGTCGACGCCGAGAGCTGGTACGCTCGTCACAAGCACCCCGTGCAGCGCGCCGAACGGCAGGAGGAGTACGAGCGTTATGTGCTGGACGAGGTGCTCCCGCTGAGCACGAGCCTCAACTCCAATCCATTCGTCATTGCCACCGGGGCGAGCTTCGGAGCCTATCACGCCGCCAGCCTGGCCTTTCGTCACCCGTACCAGGTGCACCGGATGATCGGGCTGAGTGGCCTGTACGACATCAGGGAGCAGACCGACGGTTACTACGATGCCCACATCGCGGCACACAATCCGTCTGACTTCCTGCGTCAGGATCACGGTCCCGAGTGGCTGGAAGGTTTGCGCCGTCAGGACATCATCCTGGTGACGGGACGCGACGACAACTTCCGGACGAATAACGAGTGGGTCTCGCGACTACTCTGGGAGCGCGGCGTGGGCAACGCGCTGAGGCTCTGGGACGGCTGGGCGCACGACTGGCCCTGGTGGCGGGAGATGATCGTTCGCTACATGGGGGGACACGATTGAATCGTCGCCCGTCGCTCCCGCACCATCGCTCAGCCAGGCAGCACGAACCATCCAACTCAAGGAGCTCCCCAAGTGACGCGAAAAATCGGTCTTCTGCTCGGTCGCGAATGGTCCTGGCCGCCAGCCTTCATGGAGGAAGTCGCACGTCGCGACGTGGGCGTGGTCGCCGAGTATGTGCAACTCGACGCTGAGCGAATGGACGAACCGGTGGAATACGATCTCGTCATCGATCGCATCTCGCACGAGGTTCCGTTCTACAGGACCTGGCTCAAGAAGGCGGCGCTGGACGGTACCGTGGTGGTGAACAATCCGTTCATGTGGACGGCCGATGACAAGTTCTTTGGCGCCGCTCTGGCCACGAAGTTGGGCGTGGCGAGCCCTCGTACGGTGGCGCTCCCGAACAAGCAGTACGTTGCCGGAATCGATCACGACGAGAGCCTGCGCAACCTGCGCTACCCGCTCGACTGGCAGCGGCTGGTGGAATACGTGGGCATGCCATGCGTCCTCAAGGATGCCCACGGGGGTGGGTGGAAGGACGTCTATGTCTGCCACTCGCTGGAAGAGTTGATCCACCACTACGACCACTCCGGTCAACTGACAATGGTGGTCCAGGAGTTCATCGAGTGGGACCACTTCGTCCGTTGCATCTGCATCGGTCAGGAGCACGTGCTCCCCATGAAGTACGATCCTCGCGAGCGGAAATACCACGTGGAGCATGCGCATCTCAGCCCGGCCCTGGGCCGGCGCATCGTGGACGACTCGCTCACCCTGTGTCGGGCGCTCGGCTATGACATGAACTCGCTCGAGTTCGCCGTGCGCGATGGCGTGCCGTACGCGATCGACTTCATGAATCCGGCGCCCGACATGGACCTCTATTCGCTCACGCCCGAGTACTTCGACTGGGCGGTGAAGACCATGGCGGACATGGCGATCCGGCTGACCCTGGCCGAGCGCAGGCCGCCCCAGTTGCACCGCGGGGAATTCCTCATCGGGCGCCGGTTCGCCAGTGCGCGTGACCGGGCAGGCGACGTGGACCACGAGCCCCCGACTGCCGGAGCCGCGCCCGCCGCCCCGACCAGGAAGCAGCGGCCGGCGAGGAAGACGGCGGCTCCGGCCACTTCGAAGGCCGTTGCCGCCAGGAAGTCCACGCCGAAGCGGCCGGCGGCGAAGGGCAAGCGCGGGGACGAATCGTGAGCACGTCGGGCAAGCGGGACCCGGTCGCCGAGTACCACGACCTTCTCACCGGCAGCGGCGCTCACGACGGGCTGGCGGCAGATTCGCAGGCCAGGCTCGACGCGCAGATGCATGAGCGTGGGATCCTCTTCGGGGATCGTCCGCTCTGTACCGTGCTCCGTCCGCGATTCATGCGTGCCGCGCAGTATTCGGCGCTTCAGGAACGGGCAGGGCTCGTGCTGCGTGCCTTCGGCAGCGCCTACCAGGCAGCCGTGTCGCAGGAGAGCGTGCTGGATCAGTTCCGACTCACTGACTGGGAACGCGAGTTGGTGAGGGACGATCCCGGCTTTCGTGATCCGAGCCCCGTATCGCGCCTGGACGCCTTCTTCGTCCCGGACTCGGCCAACCCACACGCGGGACTCCGTTTCACCGAGTACAACGCCGAGACACCGGCAGGCTCCGCCTACAACGACGTGCTGACCGAGCTGTTCCACGCCCTGCCGGTCATGCGCGAGTTCCTCCGGAGCTGGGAACTGCGTCCACTGCCCGCTCGGCACCACGTACTCAACGCGCTGCTCGATGCCTGGCATCAGTGGTCGGGACGTCGCGACCTGCCACGCATCTGCATCCTGGACTGGGCAGAGGTACCCACCTTCAGTGAGTTCGTCCTCTTCCGGGACTACTTCATCCGCCAGGGAGTCTCGTGCGTCATTGCCGACCCGCGGAACGTTGAGTATACCGGTGGCCGATTGTTGGCTGACGGGCAACCGGTGGACCTGATCTACAAGCGCGTGCTCATCTCCGAACTCATCGAGCGCGGTGGGCTGGACCAGCCCGTGGTGCGCGCAGTGCGCGAGGGCAACGTATGCATGGTGAACCCGTTCCGCTGCAAGATCCTGCACAAGAAGGCCAGCCTGGCGGTGTTGAGCGATGAGCGAAATCAGCATCTGTTCGACGCCGCCTCTCGTGAGGCGGTGGCGATGCACATCCCGTGGACGCGGGTAGTCGAGGAGCGACGTACGGAGCGCGACGGCCAGGCGCTGGACCTCGTCCCGTGGATCGCCGATCACCGGGACGAGCTGGTGCTCAAGCCGAACGACGAGTACGGCGGCAAGGGGATAATCCTGGGTTGGGAGGCGACGCAGGACGAATGGGAGTCGACGTTGCGCACGGCGCTCTCCGAGCCGTACATAGTTCAGCAACGCGTCGCCCTGCCGGCAGAGGCATTCCCCAGTTGGGCAGATGGCGAGGTACATCTCGTGGACCACATGCTCGATACCGCCCCCTTCGTGGCACACGGAGATTTCGTGACCGGGTGCCTGACCCGTCTTTCCACAGCCGCCCTCCTGAACGTCACGGCGGGTGGCGGCAGCACCGTTCCGACATTCGTGGCGGAACCACGATGACCCCCTCTGCAAGCCAGGTGATCCCATGAAAGGACCATCCCTCACCCTGGGCGTCGAGGAGGAATACCAGATTGTGGATCCGGAGACGCGGGAGCTTCGCTCCTACATCACCGAGATCCTCAAGGAGGATTCGCTGGTTCTCCAGGAGGTGAAGCCCGAGCTCCACCAATCCATGGTCGAGATCGGCAGCAAGGTGTGCGATACCGCGGCGGATGTACGGGCCGAACTCGTCCGTCTGCGCGGGCTGGTGATGCGCCTCGCGGCGCGGAACGGTCTCAAGATCGTGGCCGCCGGCACGCACCCCTTCTCCTCGTGGACCAACCAGGAGATCACCCCGCTGGAGCGCTACATCGGCGTGCAGCAGGATCTCGCCCAACTGGCGCAGCAGCTTCTCATCTTCGGCACTCACGTGCACGTCGGCATCGAGGACAGGGACTTCATGATCGACGCGATGAACGTGTCGCGATACCTGCTGCCGCACGTGCTCTGTCTCTCCACCAGCTCACCTTTCTGGGAGGGGCGAAAGACCGGCCTCAAGTCTTACCGGAGCATCATATTCCGCAACTTCCCGCGTACCGGCGTGCCGCCAGCGCTCACCGGCTATGCGGAGTATCAGGAACTGATCGCCGCCCTCGTGCGCACCGGGAGCATCCCGAACGGTTCCAAGATCTGGTGGGACGTGCGCCCCCATCATCTCTATCCGACGCTCGAGTTCCGCGTCTGTGACGTCTGTACACGCGTGGATGAAGCGGTCGCGATCGCCGCCATACTGCAGGCGATAGTTGCCAAGTTGTGGAAGCTGCGCTGTGACAACATGACGTTCCGGATCTATCCGCTCACCATGATCGACGAGAACAAGTGGCGGGCGGTACGATACGGCCTGGACGGCAATCTCATAGATTTCGGCAAGCAGCGCGAGCAGCCGGCGCGTGCGCTGATCCGTGAGATGATCGAGTGGTTCATAGACGACGTGCTCGACGACCTGGGCAGCCGGCGGGAGGTCGAGTATGCCTTCCGTATCCTGGACGAGGGCACGAGTGCGGACCGGCAACTGGCAACCTTCGAGCGGACCGGAGATCTGCGGGACGTCGTGGACCAGTTGATCGTCGAGACAGCGGAAGGGGTGACCATCGCGCCATCGTCCACCACTCCCATCCAGCCACCGACGGCGCCGCCGGCGGCGGGAGCCGGCAAGTAGGCCGCTCCGAATTCGAACGCACGACAAGTACACTGGCAGGCAACGCCCTGGAGGGCGCTACCGCGCCCATTCCCGCCTCACCCGTAGCCCTGGAAGCACCGTGGATCCGCGCAGCACCTACCGTCCTCTCGTAGGCGTCCCAACACAGACCCTCCAGAGCCTTGGCGGCGTCTCGGCCGCCATCCCGCCATCATGGGTGATGAGCCAGCGCTACATACAGACGATCGCCGAGGCCGGCGCACTACCCTGGATGCTCCCTCTTCTGGTGGACGACGAGTCCACGATGCGTGCGATGTTCGACCGGCTAGACGGTATCTTCCTTCCCGGTGGGGCGGACGTGGATCCAGCCAGCTACGGTTCGGAGCGGCATCCGCGGTGCGACGTGCGCACCGACCGCTCCCGTGACCGGCTGGAGCTGACATTCGTGCGCTGGGCAATGGAGGAAGGGAAGCCGGTGCTTGGCGTATGCCGGGGTTTCCAGATCATCAACCTGGTGGCTGGCGGCACGCTCTGGCAGGATCTCGCCGATGAATGGCCGGAGGCGGAGAAACACGACTACTTCCCATTCGACGGCCGGTACGCCCGCGATTACCTGGCTCATACGGTGCGCCTGGAGGGTCCGTCACGATTGCGCGGCATCCTGGATGCCGACGAGCTCCACGTGAACAGCATGCATCACCAGGGAGTGCGCACGGTGGGCGACGGCCTGGTGGCCACGGCCTATGCACCGGACGGTCTGATAGAGGCGCTCGAAGGCACCGGAGACAGCTTCCTGCTGGGCGTGCAGTGGCATCCCGAGGTGCTCACGGACGGCGACGAACGTATGCGGCGGCTGTTCCTCGCCTTCATCGACGCAGCAGTGGAGTGGCGGACGGAACGGCAGTTGGTGGCGAGCCAGTAGGAGCGCGCGACAGCTTGAGAGGGATGGAGGCGAACACCACGACGAGCGGGGCCCCGATCGAGATCGATCGGGGCCCCGCTCGTCGTGCTCTGCGACATTTCGTGAGGCTGCTCCTCCTACCCCGCTGAGCGGCGAGAAGGCATCACCCTTCCCGGCCCAGGGGAGACGTTCGTCGGGTTCTCGTTGGCGGAAGCGCTATCGACCTTGTGTGGTTGCCTTCCTGGCCGGCGCCGCCTTCTTAGTCGCTGCCTTTGCCGGCGCGGCCGCCTTGGTGGCGGCCTTCTTCGCCGGCGCGGCCGCCTTGGTGGCGGCCTTCTTCGCCGGCGCGGCCGCCTTGGTGGCGG
>CALCHX010000162.1 GCA_937906875.1 uncultured Gemmatimonadota bacterium
GCCTATCAGGCGCACGAATCGCCCGATTTCCCCGGAGGATCAGAGGGATGTCGAGGGGCTAACTGTTTAACTTCAAGTATTCTTATTAACTTATTTAACGCCAGCGGTCTGTGGACAACTTCTGCAACCGATTCGCGAGCCCGGGTCCAGCCGGGGCGTTGGACGAGCAGAAAAGGGCATTCAGGGAAGGGAGATCGGGTCGAAGGCGGGAGCATCCGGTTCGCAGACCCGAGAAGCCGTCGCCCGTGGACCGAAGAAAATCGGTGGCGAATCGGAACGGCAGGGTCTATTCAGGATGCTCACCTGAATTGTGCGAATGGAGAAGGAATGCATGACCTGTGGAGATTTCACCGCCGACGCGCGGGTGCTGAAGCTGTCCGGCATGGCCGTGAGCGTGGCCTGGAGCCTGCTGCCGCTGATCACCCTGGTGACCGCTCACCTGCTACAGGCGGACCTCCACCGAGCAGCTGCCGATTGTGGGCCATTCCCGTGCCGCAGTGGCCTCGAAGCTTGTTCACCGATCAGCTTCCGAACAGGCGTCGACCGAGTACCTGAATCGAAGTCGGCCGCTCTTCATCCACACACAGTTCAGAGCGATTTGACCGAGTTCGCGAGTTGTACCGACATGAGTCCCTCCGCAGGGGACTGCAGGATAGGAGCCGATGCAGATCTTGCGCAATGTTGATTTCCTAGAGACCTTCAAGGGGAGGGGGAGGTTCCTCTCGATGGCCTCCGCCAGACGCTTCGGTAAATGCGTATGGACTTCCAACGGAGTGGGGACAGGCTGACCGAGGAACTCGACGCGAGCCTCTCCCGGATAGCACAGCTTTGGACACATCTTTTGGGCTGGGCTAACCAGGGCGATCAGGAAGAAGCCGAGGGATCAGATGACGCGCCAGGTCGAGCAGTTCATTCAGGTCTTCCGACTGCATCAGGTCGTCAATCGCCAACAGCCGCCCCAGCCCCTCCAGGAGCGCAGGCGCCGTCGATTCCACCTTGTGCTTCATCAAGCGACCCGATAATCGAACCAACGACCTTCGCAGCCGCGACGCCTCCTCGCTTTCCCCCCGTTGGAGGTGCTACACGGTCAGGCACGCCTGCCTCTCCACGCACAATCGTCGTAAGAAGGCCGGACCATGTTCCTGTTGCCACGATTCCGCGTTCATCCCCGCCAATTTCAGCAGCTTGTGATAGCCCTCGATTCGCCAGCGCCAGAAACCGCCGATCAAGCTTCGTAAGCAGGCAGCGATGGAGCCGGATCTTGATGCGGCTCGGCTCGTATCGCACCCGCAGAGTTACGAACGATCCGCAGCTTCTCCCTATCCCCGCTCAAGCAGTTGAGGATTACATCATCATTCGCAGATTCGATCGCCTCCACGGTGTTAAGACCGGCCTTCACCAGATCCTGATAATCTCCTCGAGCCAGCCGCGTTCCTGCATGGCGCGCAATCTCGACGGCGCCCCCGGGCACACCAAGTTCCAATCGGATTAGGAGTCTGGCTACTCGATCGGCCAGTTCCATATCCGGGTAGAGGAAGTGCGCGACACGGGCAACCGCCGGCAGAAGATCGCAGGTTCGAGTCGAGACCGTCCGCACCGGCCCGGCTGCTCCGTCCCACGCTCCGCCATGCTGGGTCAGCGCACTCTCGATCTCGGCCATCGGCGTAGGGCTGATCCAGAAGAGGCATGCCGACCCCTTCTTTGCACGCATCGTGCCGGTGTGCTCGTCCGAGACGTAGCGACGAAGGCTGCTCAGCAAAGTGCTAGGAATGCCCTGAGTGCCGAGAGTCCTGAACCATGTCTGTGGCTCCTTTTCTTTGCTCCTCCTGTTCATCGGGAACGAGAGATCGTCGAGTTCGCACGTGAGTTGAGTCGCCGCGATCAGGACTGGGTCCGTAATCTCGCTCGCGGATAACGGGGTCAATGTAGCGACGAGGCGGATGATCGACTCGACCTGGACTCCGGCTTCGCCGGCGAACCGACCGAGCGGCGTGAGGTGATAGTGGCCTCCATCTCCTGTCTCGATGAGGCGATGTTGTTCGAGCTCCGCCAGCGCGGCTCCCAGTTCTTCCCGGTTCCACGACCAATTGTCGACTGCCTGGCGCTTCTGAAAGGCCCCGAAACTCCCCTCGAGAAAGTCGATCACGTCTGCGGCCGGGACGCCTTTTACCTTCGTGCTGCGTGCCGCGGCCAGGACGCGCAGGATCAGCGTCCGAGGGTCGGTCCCGTCCGCGACGAAGCGCGAACCCAGATCCTCGGGCGAGCCCTTCACGTACCGATTCCAGCCGGTGTGTTCTTCCCTAGAGTTGAGAGCGAGGAGGAACGATGTGCCCCTCTCGCTGAAGCCGAGCCGGCCGGCCCGTCCGACGATGTTTTTGTATTCGGCGACGGTGTACGGCTTGTCCCCCGGGTGCATCAGTCCGGCGATGATAACGGCCTCCGCAGGCGTGTTGACGCCCATCGCCAGAGTCGTCGTCGCCGCGATGACTCGAATCGTGCTCTCCCGCTCGCGGAATTGCTCCTCGATCACGAGCCGCTCGTCTCGGTCAAGGTCGGCCGTATGGAACGCCACCCCACGTCCAAGCGATTCGCGCAGCGACCGCGATGCGACCGACGACTCAGTCCTCGGCAGTGAGTCAAGCGCCTGCTGTGCCGGGGGCAGGCCCAGCGAATCGGCCAGGTAACCGGCGCAGCCGCGAGCCTCACCCTTAGTTTCCCGGAAGACGATCACTTGTTTTCCTTCGCCCACGAGCTTCCGTACCAGAGGTACGATCCAGTCCTGACTCGAGTCCTTGCGGAATTCCCGCCTGATGAGCGGCCCGGCGATCTGCTCCTGGCCCGTCGAATCGACGTACCGGAAGCGGCCGTCGGCGAGTAGAATCCCCTCGTCTAGCGGGACAGGCCGCTCGGTCCGACGGAGCAGTCTTGCTCCGAGCCAGCGCTCCAGTCCGTTGGTATCACCAATGACGGCGGAGAGCGCGATGAGCTGCGGCTCGATGCCGTTCTTCCGCCTCATCCGGATTAAGGTCAGGAGGAACTCCAGGTTGGCGCCGCGCGACGGGTCCGCAACCATTTGCACCTCGTCAACCACGATGGTGCCGAGCTGCGCGAGGAGATGCGGCGCAGCGACCGCGAGCGATGTGAACTTCTCGTAGGTCAGAAGGCATATGTCGTAATGGCCCCGCATCATGGCAGGGATGTCGTCAGAAATCTCTCCGGTAGCCCGGACGACGCGAATGCCGTAGCCCTGATAGGTCCGTGTGAATTGGCGGTGCTTGTCGTTGACGAGCGCCTTAAGTGGGAACAGGAAGCAGACCCGCCTCCGCTCAAGGACGTTTTGCAACCCCGCCAGCTCTCCCACCATCGTCTTTCCGGAGGAAGTCGGGGCGGAGACGACCAGGTGATCGCCCCTGAGCAGCCCGTACTGGTTAATGGCGTCGAGCTGCAACTGATTCAACGACGTGATCGATCCGGCCCAGGCTGCCAGCAACTCCGTGGGGAAGCCATGCGCCTCAAGGCTCATGACATCGGTGGTGACTGGCTGGACGCATTGGGACGGGAAGGCGGTCGCGTAGGCATCGCGCGGGGTGAAGACGGGCCAAGTTAGCTCGCCGTCGAGCTGCCCACGGACAGTCGGATGCTGGTCTTTGCCGAACCCGGTAGCGGCATCGGCGGTGACTCTCCGCGACACGTACTCCAGCAGCCGGTATACCTGGACCTTGCCACCGTCGACCACCTCCTCGGCCCCCTGCAGCGCCTGGATGAGGTGGTAGCTGAGCAGGCCGTGTCGGTATCGTCCAGCTTCCCACGCCCGCTGATTTGCGGTCGCCGCGGTCAATACCAGCCGACCGCGTCCGGAGATGTGTTCGAGCAGGCTCTCTCCGGATTCTGTCAGCCGCGGTGTCGCGTCGGCAACAAAGACTTTGGCCCCCATTTCGCCCGAGAAGCAGCAGTCCAGGACGCAGAGCAGGCGTCGGGCGGGGATGCGGGAGAACCACTCGGCCAGCAAAGCGAGGGGGATAGCCGAATTCGTCAGGTCTCGCGGGTCCGCGTCAAAGGTCATCAGCTCATGAGTCGTCGAGCCGTGGCCCGAGAACGTGATGACCACGACGTCGTCAGGACTGCATGACTCCATCTTCTTGAACCAGGCCTCGATTGCGGACCGTGTTGCGTTTTCGTCATCGAGGAGAGCTGCGCCGGGGCCAAACGTGTCGGTGAACAGGGCGTGGAGCGCGACCGCATCCCGGCGTGCACAGGTAAGCCAATCAATGCGGCGCGAGGCGAAACGGTCGATACCGATAAATAGGCCGTGCAACGCCATCCTTCCCCCTTCCGGTTCAGCGTCGGAATCGCGATCTACCCGCCCTGCGTAGACGTCTCCGACTCAGATCGCTTTCAGTCGTCGATTTCGTCCCATTTCAAGCAGGCGCTCAGCAGTGCCGCAACTTCCTCCGTCTGCTCCGGCGTCCGCGAGACCGGCTGATACCCGCCCTCGCGGTGCGACCAGTTTTCCGGGCTGTCAATGTCTGCGTAGACTTCGTCCTCGGTGAAGATTCGGCCCCCGGTGAAGTCGGTAAAATCGGGCTGGGTGTTGTCGTACAGGTACGTGAAATCCATTAGCGGCGGTTTGTGCTTGGACAACGGTTCTTCCCGACCGTCGAAGAATTCCTCGCGGACGGCGTTGTCGGTGTGGATCAGCCCCTCGTATTTCGTCCAATCCTTCCCTGCCAATTGCCCGGGAACCTTGCCCAGCGGACATTCCAGTCTAGACACGATAGGCTTCGCCTCCTGGTTCAGATCCAGCAGCCAGGTGACGCGTCCCTCCTCCCTGGCGGTCTTCTCGCTCTTGTCTCCGTTCTCGATCGGCTTGGTTGGGTGTGAACGCGCGATCGTCATCATTGCCTGTGTGACCGCCCATCCTCCGTGATCCCGGCCCGGTTCGCTGTACCAGTCCATGAACGCCTTCATATGGCCGGTGGCGTTGGCCGTGAACGCGACGCCGCCCGGGAAACGGTGGTCGTGCCACCAGGTGCCGTCGCCGGCGGCGGCGAAGAAGTCCAGGTTGAAGCGGAACCCGTGGTACGCCTTGGTCTGCGGATTCTTGAGGTAGAGATAGTCGCTGGAAATAGTGTTCTCACCACGACGAGCCCGCCGTTCCGGCTTCCAACCGCTCAGCTCCAGAAGTCGGTTTGCGAACCGGCGCAAATTGTCGTCCGCGCTCGCCTCCATTACATGCGGCGAACCAAAAACAAGCACAAAACTATGCGGCGGGTTGCTCGGGTTCGTCACGGCCCGCTGCTTCCACTGCCGCTTTGCGGCGGCAATTCTGTCAGCGATGGCTCGGTCCCCGCTCGGCCCGTCCTCAAGGTCGCGCTCTCGAAGTATGCAGAAGAAGATCTGCCCCTGGCTCGCCGCGGCCCGGCCGAACTGACAAGGCTGGCGCGTCTTGCACCAATGCTGGAGGGCCTCCTCGATCTCATGTTCCTCGGCGTAGGGCTTATGCAGCAGTGCGCTGGCCTCCGCCATGTCAGGGCTGAACCCGCGGGCCGGGCGGTCCCTGTCCGGACGAAGGCGGTAATGAAGGTCACGCAGGGATTCGGTGCTCAATGGTGCCTCCGTCCACATGGTTCGGGTCAGATTGAATCTGTCGTGGCAAAAACGACCTTGTCTGGCGCCACTCCGGAGGATGCGAGTAACTGGGGGCGGGATGAGGCATCGAGATCCCCAAGTTGCAGCCCGGCCATCTCGAACGCGGCCTGAAGGGACATCCCCTCCGATAACTGACGGTAGAAGGTGATCGCGAATCTGACCGCCTGATCGTCGGGGATCACTCCTTCCACCCCGATCGCAAGATCGACGACCCCACGGGCCGTGATGTGACGGGCAAGCTCCAGCGACCGGCACGTGTTGAAGAAAACGAGTCGGACCTTGGAAGGGAAGTTACGAAAGAGCGTCTCGACCTGACCCAGATCCAGCGAGAGCAGCTCGACCAGAGCGTCGCGGTCCCGTACCAGCACCATTCGCCTCTCCTCGCCGTGTCCGACGAAGTGCACAATCGCGGGCCGGTTGCGATGGCAAGCGATCATGTCGTCGATGCTCGCGGCGAACACCGGGTGCGCGAAGCCGAACGAATCCCGGAGTTGGCCGAGCCTGACCGCCTCTGTGATGCCTTTCTCCTCGCGAGGCACTTGAATCTGCGATCTTGGGCCGCCGCCGCGGTCTCCGGCGACGAACTGGATAACCAACTGCGCCTTTGAGTTCCCGCTTGTGACGGTGGACAGAGGCCCGTCGCCGGTTGAAACCGAGGGAACCAGCGGCGCGGCGGAGATGCCGCCGGATTGGCCTGGCGCACGTTCTTCCTGAAGAGATAGTGCTCGCTGGTATCGCGGGGTCCATTGCTGCGAGAACTCATAGGTGTCGACCGGCGGGTTCATCCGCGGGTTGATCTGCTGTCCAATGGTCACCGCACCGCCGGTCGGACCAGCGTAAAACAGGTGAATCCGGCGGCAATTTGGCACACAGGTCCTGATCACCCTCAACACCTCGCGGAACTGGCTGCCTACGACGCCCAGTTGAGTCGGTGACTGAAGCCACAAGACGTCCGGCTTGTTCACCGACAAATCGATCTCAACGACGCCCTTCACCACGGCCCTCGTGTCTTCGGGCGCGATCTTCGCGCTAAGCGAGACGCGTATCACGGCATCGCCGGTCTTGTTGACTTTCCTGGTCGGCAGCCCTTTTACGATGATGTCGTGGTCCGCGTTGGCAGCGTCGTCGAGCCACCGCCACGTTTTCCTCTCCCGGTGGTACTGGTAGCACTCCACCTCGACCCGGTCCGATAGAGCAAACCCCAGATGCAGGGCCAACGGGATCTGCGCGAAGCTGAAGACCGAGAATTTCGGCAGCAGCTCCCGGCCCCTCTTGATTGCGTCATCCACGATCCTGGACTGCTCGGCCGCCGACTCCGCCCATGGGGAGTCTCCGACCCGTGGCCGCACCCACAGCGGCGCGCCGAACGGACGGCGCGGCTGCATCGCCGTAGCCACGTCGCGCAGGTTGACCGGCGACATAAGGTCTTGGACCAGCACGAACCGGCCCTCCGCAACCGCTTGCTCAATCTCCTTCTCGCTCGCCCCCGACGCGAAGAACAGGTGCTCGTACCCATTTGGCGCACCGAGGATCTCGGACCGCTGCTGGATGGTCAGCCCGCGCGCCATTTCCCACAGGTTGTCGCTGCTGATGTGGTCGATTGTGATCGATGGATACTTGTGCTTTTGCTTCTCCAGTGTCAACGGGATGTCCGGCGGCAACCCCCGGCGTGCGTTGTACACGAATACCCACTTCTTCAGGCTCGACTTCCAGTGGTCCACGGCACCGTCGCAGTCTTCCTCGATCTTCGCCTGAAGTTCCGCCTGCTTGAGCTCGTCGGGCGAATAGACCTGAAAAACCGTGCCGGCGTCGTGGAAGAGGCCGTCACATTTCCGGTCGCCGATATTCCCATAGGGACGGATCTGCATGAACTCGGGGCGGGCGCGCTTGATGATGTTCTCGAACAGCCGCTGGAAATCCGCCGGCGAGCTTTCGTGGCACTGGTACTTGAACCAGAGCCAGTGGTTCAGGGTGATCGGGTCATATCCGGTCGGAATCATGGAGCGGTCTCGGTCAGGATCTCTTGGCCGCGAGCATCTTCTCGAACATTTCCGCTTGCGCGCGGGCGTCGGCCAGCGCGTTGTGGTCGCCGGGCTTGACGGGCTGGAATTCCGGCCGGATGCGGCTCGACTTCGTCTCCTCCCAACCGCAACCGACCAAGCCCATGTAGTAGGCCTTGACGTCCAGAGGGGCGAAGCCGAACGGGTTTTCACCCAGATAACGGATGAGGTACCAGTTGACGAAGGACCAGTCGAAGCCCGCGTTGAAGCCGACGAAGACGGGCGTCGCTTCCCCCGCGACTTTCTTTATCCACTCGGCCAACTTCTTCACGGCGGCCTCGGGGGGCTCGCCGGTGTTCGCGAGTTTGGCCAGGTCAAATCCGCTTACTCTGAGCGCGTCCGGCACGAAGTTGTCGTTGATCGGCTTGATCTCGACGTAGAACGCCTCGGTCGCACAGCCGACGACGCAGGCCCCGAGCGACAACATGCTGTAGTCGCCGGGGATCGGCCCCGCGGTCTCAACGTCCACAGAGATGAAGCACTCTTCCTTACCGGCCATTGTTCTCGACCTCCTGCATGAGAGGCGTCGGCTCCATCGTCTGCGCGTGCTGAACGATGTCCGCAGATGTCAACGGGCGTCGCGCGGCGTACGCATCCCGCATCGCCGCTGGCACAAGTCGGTCGGTGATGTCTGACCAGGTGTAGGTCGCCCCGAACCTCTTCTGCGCGTCGGCCCCGGTCGCGGCTACCAGCTCGCGGAAATGCTTGGGGGTTATCTCCACCTCCGGGAGCGACTGGCGGAACAACTCGGCCCGCTGCTCGTCATCCGGCCGCCGGAAGGTTAGGTGCAGCGCCGCGCGCCGCCGGATAGCCGGGTCGAGGGCGTCGGGCCTGTTGGTGATGAACAGGACGGCGATGCGACGGCCGCCGAGCCGCAGGCCGTCGATCCGTTGCAGCAATGTGTTCAGCCCGGCCTTATCCTCGTGGTGCATGTGCTGGTCCACTCGCTTCGCGGCCAGCGCGTCGGCCTCGTCGATCAGCAGGAGCAGAGGCTGGCCTTTCAGCGCGTCGGCCCGCGCCTCGGCTTGCATGAAGGCCTGCACGATCAGGTCTGTCATCTCGCCCACCATGCCCGTGCCGCGCACCTGCGTGTTGACCTTCAGCAGGTGAACCTTGCCGCCGGCCAGCCCCGCCAGCGCGTCGCCGATGGTCTCCGCCAGCACGGTCTTGCCGCAGCCGACATCTCCTTCGAGAAGCACCAGCGGCGCGCGGCGCGCCATGATCTGGCACGCGCGAATCTCCCTGCCGTGGTGCTTTCGGCTCCACTCGGCCAGCCGGTCGGGGTAGAGGAGTAGTTCGAGCTCGAGCAGCAGGCGCTGCTTGTGTTCGTCGATGCCGACCAGCCGGTCGTACCACTCCCGCGCATCGGGGTTGGGATAGACTCGCTCGGCCTCGAAAAAGCGGCTGGCGTGCGACATCTTGGCGCTCATCTTCTGGCCTTTTTCCTTGCCGATGCCAGCGGCCGGGTCCGGCCGCACTCGGAGTCGGATCGCGTCCGGACGGTCGCCGCCCCGCACGCCTTCGAGCTTGGACATGGCGTCGACCAAGTCCGGCTCTCCGATGGTGAAGCCCGCTGCCTCAACATGCTGCCGGAGGATCAATGGGAAACATCGCCGCTTCGACATATTGCTGTCGCGCGCGTGCTGCTCCGCCTCGACGATGATCTCGTCGGCACTGGCGTTCAGCATGCCGAGGGGTTCCCCGCCGCTCCCGACCAACTGCATGTAAACCATCGATTCCTCAACGGATGAAGCGGTCGCGAGCCACGCCGAAGTCGTCCTTGGAGTACGTCTTGTCGCTCTCCCAGCGGCCCTTGCTGTAGTCCAGCACACCGCCGGTGGTCCACGGCAATATCAGACGATCCTGAATGTCTTTCTTGTCCGCGGGTGCGAGTTCCCACCAGCGCGGCTTGTATTCGACCCGGAAGTGAAACTCGGCCCCGACCAATTCCGAGCGGTAGCGGATATTGCCGGATCGGTCGTCGGCCACTCCGAGGCCGCCGATGATGACTCGATACGAATAGGCATCGAGCACTTCGTTTGTGCCGGCCCGGGTCCAGACGAGAGAGACTTTCTCGATGACTTCCTCGTCCATAAGCACGCGCACGTCGCTCATCACTTTGACCGCCCAAGACTCGTAGCCGTAACTGTAGGTGTCGATGATGGCGAGGAGGTCCGCCTCGACCTTTCTCGCCACATAGACAATCTTGCTGAGGGTTCCCGTCTGGGTTCCCGCGCGGGTCTGAGTCGCGGACATCTATTAGTCCTCCTCGTTCTCGGAGAGATCCCGGAAGGCATCGCCGAAAACCCGGCACCAGTGATCGACGGCCGAGTCCTCGTCGCCGGCGTTCTCCGCAACGCGGGCGTCCATCATGGCGTCGTATGCCTCCTGCACCCCGTCGAGGAACTGCTCACGCGTCGCCGCGGTCCACTCGCGGGTCACGTTGTTCGAGGCGTTGACCGAATCCAGCACGATCACCTCGTCGCTCGGCAGAACGACCCGGCTTGGGACGTAGTAATCGCCGAAGACGATCGGTTGACGCAGTTGGTGACGGCGGAGGAAGTTGAAGATCTGCCGGAGGCTCGACTGCCACTCCGCGGTAACCCCCGTCTCTGCGAAGGCCGCAGCCGCGATCAGCTCACAAAAGATCGATGGCTGGACGAGTTCGCCCTGCAAGTTGTTCCACCACTTCATCATGCGGACCAGCCGGTTGAAGTGGACCGGGCCGGACACGACCTTGCTTTGGACGGTCCGCCGCGACACGAAGTCGTTGTGGGCCGTCACCGAGGTGAGCCGCCACTTGTCTTTGCGGGGAATCCAGCCGGCGTTCTCGATCTTGAGTGTGTCGTCCTTGATAATCGGGGCGACATCGACCCAGAGCTTGATCCCGCTGACGAAGCGGACCCGCACGGCGCTTTCGAGGATCTCGAAATCCTTCCGGTCCTTCTGGTGATAGATATCGATTAGCCTATCGTGTGTGAACTCCAGCAGCGTGCCGAGACGATCCTTGGTCGCCCCTTTGCCCGAGTAGTAGGCGCCCAGGTCTACGTCGAAACGGTTTTCCTCGGTCTTGCGGAGTGACGTGTGCTTGGCGTTCGACCCAGCCCGGAGCACTTTTTCGAGAGTGAAACTGCCGTCCTTGGAGACCTTGTCGTGCAGTTCATCGATCATGTGCTTGGTCTGACGGTTCGCCTCCTTGAAGTGCTCCTCCGTCGGCTTGATCCGCCGTGTGAACCGCTCGAATCTTCCTTTGATGGACATGGGAACTCCAAGTCGTTTACGCCCGGAACGGGTGGATGATCCCCCTCATGGCTCGCCCAGGTGCCAGTCGACCCATGGGATGCAATTGTTCAGTTTTCAGGGGATGGCGCGTACGGGAATCCGGGCTCTCCGACTTGACAGCGAGAGCCGGTGGGCGTACAAAGCCAATGGATCGCAAAAAACGACCCGTTCAGAAAGTATACGCGTTTGGGGCGGTGATGGCAACACCATCGGGCGACGACCGAAAGAAGGGGCGCCGACCTGTCGAGCGGCGGCTAGAGTTCATCGACTTCCGATTGTTTTGGGAGGGGCACATCAACCGCGGCGATCTCGTCTCGTTCTTCGGCATGTCCGTCCCTCAGGCGTCCTCGGACCTGGCGGAATACCAGATGGCCGCAAAGGGCAACGCGGTCTATGACAAGACCCGTAAGACATACGTAGCCGGCAAGAAGTTCAAGCCCGTCTTCTTCAAGCCTTCCGCCGACGAGTACTTAGCCCAACTTCGCCTGATTCAGGCCGGCATTTTGGCCGAGAATGAGGCGTGGGCCGTGCGGCTACCGTCCTACTCCATCGTCCCGATCCTGCGACGCCGTATCGAGCCTGGGATACTCAGGCGCATCCTCGATGCCATCCGCACGCGGGCTTCGCTCCGGGTCAACTATCAGTCGAAATCGAGCCCGCAGCCGAAATTGCGGTGGATCGCGCCGCATGCACTCGGTTTCGATGGCTTCCGCTGGCACGCGCGGGCTTGGTGCGATGAACACCAGGATTTTCGCGACCTCGTCCTGACCCGGATTCTCGAGGTAGGGGAAGTCCGCGCGGATGACGTCGATCCCGCACGAGACGCGGGATGGCAGCGCGAAGTCACGTTGAAACTGTCCCCCCATCCGAAACTAAAAGGGGGATCGCGACGCGCCGTGGAGTTGGATTACGGGATGACCGACGGCGAGATTTCCGCCGTCATGCGAGTGTGCATGGCTTACTACTTCATGCGGCAGCTCGGCCTGGACCAGGAGCATGCCGAGGTCGACACGGATCGGTATCCGCTCGTACTGGTGAATCGAATTGAGGTCGAAGAGGCGATGAAGGAAGCCGGCCGATGCTGATCCCCGGTGCGCGATCGTTGGCGGTGGAATCGGCTTTCGATGCCCCAAGCGTGCTGAACTCACCGTCGCAACCGGCTTGCGCCGCGCCCGCCACGCTGCTACCCTTGCTCCATGCCCGAGAAGCCGCCCCCAGACCCCGCCGACCACGCCGAGGATTTCGCCCGCCGCTGCGCCCAGGAACTCGACTACCTGACTGGCGACCGCATGGCTGAACTCGGCATCCCCACGGAAAAGACCGGCTCGCGCGTCCCCGGGCAGGGCCATGCCTGCTTCATCCCAGATGAGAGGTCGGGCGGAGGCAACGATCCGGCGGGTGGCGGGTGACCTGACGCTCGATTCGGGGGTCCTGAATCCCGAGCTTCTGGGTACACTGCCGGGTAGCGGAGAGTGGGCGAAAGCCCGGCTCCGCGACCGGTTCGACG
>CALCHX010000163.1 GCA_937906875.1 uncultured Gemmatimonadota bacterium
CAAGTGTGTTCATCACGATTGAACTCCCGCTGCGGAGCAGCTCTGCGCTGCCGTTCTGTCGCCGAATCCATGAAACGGCTTGCGCTCCGGCGACCTCCGCGTCCCATTTCAACGCGCATTCCCATACGACAAGAACACGCCATCCGGCTTCCGACAGCTCATGTATCGCCCTCGCATCCCTGCGTTGGTTGGCTTGCAGTTTCGGCTCCCAGAACTCCGGTCGGGTGGCAGGCAGCCGGAACAACGGACAGCCTTCGTGACGATGCCAGAAACATCCATGCACAAAAACGGCAGCGTTCCAACGTCGCAGCACGATATCCGGACGTCCTGGCAAGTTCCTTGCGTGCAAACGAAAACGAAGCCCTTCCGACCAGAAGGCACGCCGAACCAGCAACTCAGGCGTCGTGTCCCTGCTTCGAATCCGCGACATCGCTATGGAACGCTGCTCTCTACTCAGAGTGTCTGCCATAGGGAAAGTCCTGATCCAAGCCACAAGACAGCACGGGTGAGTATGGCAAGGGAATCCGTCCGGCATACGGATGACCAGCCCACCCTCTCCAATACCCCGTCACCGACACCCAGCCACGCATACGGGTCAGCGGAGCACCCAGCGCCACAGCAACTCCAAACAGTCCGGGAAGTTCATTTGTCATGCCCTTGCAAGTAAATGTAATAGATATCTTTGCCGGCCCCGGCGGCCTCGGGGAGGGGTTCACCAACTTCTCGCCAGATGCCAAGCATCACCCGTTCCGCATCCGTGTCTCGGCAGAGATGGAATCCTCGGCCCATCGCACTCTGACCTTACGCTCCTTCTACCGAAAGACCGTCGCACTCGATGGCCGCGCCCCGAAGGAGTACTACCAGTTCCTCGAGAAGGTCTCCCACGGTGATGCCCAGTCTGCCGGAGATTTTTTCTCGAACAGCACCTATGCATCGCTCTGGCACGAAGCCACTCTCGAGGCCCGCCAGTTGGTCCTCGGCACAGAGGATGGTGACAAGGAGCTTGCCAGGATGGTCTCGCAGATCCACAGCTCGGGCGACGCCTTGGTATTGATCGGGGGTCCCCCCTGCCAAGCCTATTCACTGGTGGGTCGGGCACGGAACGCCAGGAACAGCTCCTTCCACACCAAAGGGGACGACAGACACTACCTGTACCGCTCATATCTTGGCCTACTCGCCGAGTACAAGCCGGACATCTTCATCCTGGAGAACGTCAAAGGGATCCTCTCGTCGACTGTTGCCGGGAAAGGCATGTTCGGCCAGATCGTGAGCGACCTCAGCAATCCGACTGCGGCCATGGGATCAACGGGCAAGCGGTCAATGGAGTCCGAATACGTTCTCTTGCCACTCCTTGCCGGAGATATGGGAGCGGAGGATCCGCGCTCCTTTGTGGTCAAGGCGGAGACCTTGGGCATTCCACAGGCCCGGCACAGAGTCATCATCATGGGGGTGCGCCGGGCCGTGTTCGGCTCAATAAGTCAGTCCCCCGTGCTGGCCAAGAACGAGGAACCGGTGCATCTGCTCGATGTCCTGAAGGATCTTCCCGCATTGCGAAGCGGCTTGAGCTCTGGTGGCGATACCGGCTCGGCATGGCTGAGCGAGGTCAGGTACCAGCGACGGCGCCTTATGGGCATGCTTGGCCGCGACGCCATGGATCTCAAGCACCGACTGCGCCACTTGGATTTCGACCGGTCCCTTGCACGATCGTCGTCCTCGTACACCGATGAGCACCTCTCACCGAAACATGCCCACTACTTCCGTGATCCCCGACTCAGGCATGTGCTGAACCATGAGACGCGCAGCCATATGAATGACGACTTGGGCCGCTATCTCTTTACGTCTCTGTATTCAGCGGAGCGAGGGCGTTCGCCCGTCTCCCGCGAGTTTCCCTTGGAGCTGTATCCAGACCACAAAAGCTGGTCCCTAGGACAATTCGCCGACCGCTTCCGTGCCCAGTCTCCAACCCACCCGGCGTCAACCATCACAAGCCATCTCTCCAAAGATGGCCACGCCTTCATTCATTGGGATCCAGAACAGTGCCGGAGCCTCACGGTCCGCGAAGCCGCGCGGGCGCAGACATTTCCTGACAATTATCTGTTTCTGGGAGGAAGGACACAGCAGTATGTCCAAGTGGGCAATGCTGTCCCGCCACTGCTGGCCCAACGGATTGCCGGAGTTGTGTGGTCGCTGCTTGAGAACAGGAGAAAGCACTGACCGCAAAATGAAACAGGGGGATGTCTGACCAGTGACCGAAGCAATTGCCACCAATGAAGAGGAACAGTCGACGCCACTGGATGCGCTCGACATGTTCGTCGTTGACGATTCCGAAAGTGGGATCAGTGACCAGTCCATTGCCGACAACGAATTGCTTGTCGACAAGCTCGTGGCTGAGTGGTCGGATCTCATGCAACGCAGTGAGGATGCCGGCTCCGGGTTTGACGATGGCATCGAATCACAGATCGGTAGCGATCTGGAAAAGCAGTTCACCGAAGCTCGTCGCACCAAACAGCTGGAGCGCCGATCCAATATCGTCGATGCGTTCTCGGCGGCACGTGATAGAGGCTGGATCACCGCAGCCGAGCTCGCGGACATACTCCCGAACGGCGCGGCAACCGACGAGGCCATTTCCGAGATTGCGCTCCATCTCGACGCCGCTGGAATCGCCATCGTTCAGAGCTACCCCGAGGAGGGCGCCGAACCCCTGGATACGAATCCAAGTGGCTGCCTGGAGGACCTCGACGACGAACTGGCCATAGCCGAAGGCATGGGGTCATGCACACCGATCTATCAACCTCGTGTCGGCTGGATAAGCAGTCCGCACGATCCCCTGCGCACGTTCGTGCACCACATTGCAAAGAAGCCTTTGCTGTCGAAGTACGAGGAAATATCACTCGGCCGCCGCGCCGTGGCGGCTCTGAAACCTGTTGCACAGTTGATCCACGATCACCCGGCAATCCTAGACTGGCCCGAGCTGCGGTGCGCCATACGGCCACCATATATGTCGGTAGCCGGCCGAGACAAGGAAGCCTCCTTGGAGGCACCTGCCACCCAGAATTCAGCCAAAGCAGGCCCCGAGGACCTCGAAGACGGGGATGAGGAATCCATGGTGTCCGAATCCGCCGACGATGCATCGACGGATCTCTGGGCACTTGCGCGCGCTGTATGCAAAGCGTCAGCGAACATCAATCCGCCAAGCGAACTTGGCAACCATGCGAACAGGATCGCAGCGAGGGCGTTGAGCGCCGCAGAGGCCATAAGAAACGTATTTGCCGAGTCGAATTTCAAACTCGTCTTCTCGATCGCGACCAGATACATGGGTCGTGGACTGGAAGTATCGGACCTCGTCCAAGAGGGGGTTCTTGGCCTCCTGCGCGGCATCGAGAAGTGGGATCCTGAGAGAGGCTGGAAGCTTTCGACATACGCGACCTGGTGGATCCGGCAGTCAATCACGAGGGCTCTCGCCGACAAGGGAGGCGAGATACGTGTCCCGGTGCACATGGTGGAGAAGCTGAACCAAGTGCATGGTGTGCAACGGACGCTGGAACGCGAGCTGGGGCGAGCACCCTCGACTGAGGAAACCGCCATAGCCCTCAACACCGACGCAGCCTTCGTCACCCGCACGATGAAGATGAGGAGAACGATTGTGGATATCGCCACGCTGGATCCCGAATCAGAGTGGGTGGTCGGTGGAGACAGCGCCATCGATTACGCATGTCGGGAGGACTCCAACGCGCAGATCGACATGGCGCTGTCTTCCCTGGACAAGCGCGAGGCCGAGGTCGTGAGGCTGCGCTTCGGTATCGCAGTGGATGAGGAGCTCACCTTGGAGGAGGTCGGCAAGCAATTTGGTGTCACGCGAGAGCGGATACGCCAGATAGAGAAGAAGGCACTGATGAGGCTGCGGCATCCTTCCCGCGCCGCGAGCTTGGCTGAATTGCTGGACCAACAGCCATGAAGACGAAAAGCTGCCCGCCCCGCGCCAGCGCAATGATCGAGTCACTGCGTGGTATGGGTTACACGACGGGATCGGCCATTGCTGACGTCATCGACAACAGTATTTCTGCGAGGGCAACCGTCATCCAGCTCGATTTCGGATGGAACGGAAAGGACTCGTTCATCCGCATATCCGACAACGGGCATGGATTGACCGCGGAAAAGCTGGACCAAGCCATGGTTCTCGGCTCGACGAATCCGCTGGAATCCCGGTCGACAAGCGACCTTGGGCGCTTCGGCATGGGGCTCAAGACAGCATCCCTTTCGCAATGCCGTCGCCTTACTGTCGCGGCAAAAGTGGACACGGAGGTGAACTACCGTTGCTGGGACCTGGATGTGCTCGCCACCAGCACTGGGGACGAATGGACCCTCCTGCTGGAACCATTCCTGTCATCCAGAGGGCTATGCCAAGAACCGCTGGAAAGCGGGTTCGCCACCGTGGTCCTCTGGGAGGGCCTGGACAAGGTTGTCACTCCAGGGTTCCAGGAGCGCGACTTCTTCGACCTCATCGATGAAGTGGAGCGTCACCTGGCGATGACGTTTCATCGGTTTCTCGAGGGGCAGAGCCCCCAGGTACGCCTGTACATCAATGGGAACACGCAGAACGAACGCGTGCGCCCATGGGACCCGTTCATGTGCTCGCACGATGCAACGATGGCCACGCCGGTGGAGATCCTGCACGGTGGTGTTGCTGTGCAAGGTTACGTACTGCCCCACCGCGACAAGATGAGCAACGCGGAGTTCGAGGCAGGCTCGGGGCCAGCCGGCTGGGTTTCACGACAGGGATTCTATGTCTACCGCGGGAATCGCCTTCTTGTGACTGGAAGCTGGCTGGGCCTCGGCGAGGGACGGCCATGGCCCAAGGATGACCTCCATCGGTTGGCCCGCATCAGCCTAGACCTGCCGAATACTCTCGACCATGAGTGGCGGATCGATATCAAGAAGTCGACAGCCCGGCCTCCTGTCCACCTTCGCAGTCGGCTGGTCGAGCTCGCAAAATCGGTACGTGCGGATGCACGACGCGTGTTCACTCATCGAGGCGAAGTGCGATCCGATGGAGAGACGCGGATGACCTTCCCCGCTTGGATGGTTTCCACATCCACGGTCGGTGCCCGGTACCGCATCGACGAAGCACATCCCGTCATTGCCAGGATTCTGGAAGAGTCGGGCCCATACGCTGGCCGCATTCGTCAGTTGCTGCGGGTGATCGAGGAAACCGTGCCCATACAGCGTATCTGGTTGGATTCAGCCGAGACGGTCGACAAGGACCCACTCCCCATCGACGAGGGGGTTCCCGATGATCTGATGGAACTCCTGCGGGACGAATACCGAAGCCTGATCACTTCGAAGGGATTGTCACCGGATCAGGCCCGACGCCAGCTTTCCAGGACAACACCATTCCACCGATTCCCCAAAGCCATCGCAATGCTTGGGGACAATCAGCAGCAAAACGCGGGAGCAACGCCGTGAACGAGGCCTTGATGCAGGACTTCATCAAGCTGGTACAGATGGACCTCAAACGATTCTCACGGGATGGAAAACCCGTCACGCTTGAGACGATCGAGGCAGCCGTCGCGAAAGCAATCTCTTGGGACGAGGCGTTCAGCACCGTCCCAAAGGGGGACATCGTCAAACTGATGAGCGATCGCTACGCGATCTGGATCGGCGAGGCAAAGGCGCTCGATGGTGATGACGAACATACGCCATGGCTGACCCCCGAACGCAGGCAGGGGTGGCGCTATTGGTCGGACTACGAAGACTTCCTCGAGCCAAAAATTGCGGAGGCAAGCATCGTAAGCCTTGACCGGCAGACGGACGAGATCCTCAAGAGGCTTGAGGATCCCGAGAAACCGGGGCCCTGGGACAGGCGTGGCTTGGTTGTCGGTCATGTGCAGTCAGGCAAGACGAGCAACTACACAGGTCTTATCTGCAAGGCCGCCGATGCGGGCTACAAGATCATCATCGTGCTCGCCGGACTCCACAACAATCTCAGATCGCAGACACAGATGCGGCTTGACGAGGGTTTCCTGGGGTACGAGACGAGCCCAAACCTCAACTCACCAAAGAAGGAAATCGGGGTCGGTCTCGGCCGGGAACCCAGCCTGAGACCCAACTACGTCACCAATCGATCCGACGGAGGTGACTTCCGGACGCAGGTGGCCAAGCACTTGGGTATCAGGCCGGAGCAGACCCCATGGCTGTTCGTGGTCAAGAAGAACAAGACCGTCCTCACGAGGTTGCTCGAATGGATACGGCTTCACGTTGCAGAACAGACCGACCCGGAAACGGGACGGCGCGTCGTGACCAAGCTGCCCCTGCTCCTCATCGACGACGAGGCTGACCATGCATCGGTGGACACCGCCGAACAGGCATTCGATGGTGATGGCAATCCGGACCCGGAGCATGAGCCCAAAGTCATCAACAGTCTGATACGACAGATTCTCGGGGCGTTTTCCCGTTCCGCCTATGTCGGATACACAGCTACACCCTTCGCAAACATCTTCATCCATGAGAAGGGATGGACGAAGCTTGAAGGTGAGGATCTGTTCCCGCGCAGCTTCATAGTCAACCTGCCCGCGCCATCGAACTATGTCGGACCAATGAAGGTGTTCGGGCATACCTTGTCGGACGGCACGGCGATCGAGGGACTTCCCTTGATCAGGGATGTATCGGACTTTACCGACAGCGAGGAACCAGGCTCGACCATTGGCTGGATGCCGAACGGGCACAAGAACGGATATTCACCGCTCTACAAGGGACAGCCCGAGCTGCCACCAAGCCTGAGGGAGGCCATCCAGGCTTTTGTTTTGACCTGCGCCATCAGGCGAACGCGGGGCCAAGGCAAAGAGCACTGCTCAATGCTGATCCACGTCACGAGATTCACGAGTGTCCAGGCCGAGGTGACGGGCCAGGTGAAGTCCTATGTCGAAGACATGTATCGGCGTCTCCGCCGCGGTATCGGCCAAGAGGAACTCGTCGCGGAACTCCGCGCACTTCTGGAACAGGATTTCATTCCAACGACACGGCTGGTCAACCAACGCATGCCGCCGAATGAACGTGTCGACGAATCGGACTGGGGCACGGTGGAGCCGGAATTGGTACCGGTTCTCGAGGAGCTTCAAAACCGCACACGCGCGGTGAACGGAACCGCGAAAGACGTCCTCGACTATGCCGACAACGAGGTGACCGGAATTCGGGTCATCGCCGTAGGTGGCGACAAACTGGCTCGCGGACTCACACTGGAAGGGCTGACCGTCAGCTATTTCCTGCGTGCCTCGCGAATGTACGACACCCTCATGCAGATGGGGCGCTGGTTCGGATACCGCCCGGGATATACGGATCTATCGCGGCTCTACACGACCGAAGAGCTCCAGAAGTGGTTCCGCCACATCACCATTGCATCAGAGGAACTTCGTCAAGCCTTTGATCACATGTCAGCCACACATGCCAAACCCCGCGAATACGGCCTTCGTGTGCAGTCGCATGAAGTCATGACGGTCACTTCTTCCACGAAGATGCGATCAGGTCGTGAGCTGAAGATGTCCTACGCCGGGGATGGTATCGAAACTACCGTCCTGTCCAGGGACAAGGCGGTGATCGAGTCAAATGCCGATGCTGTAGAGCGCCTGCTTGCAGGCATGGGCAAGCCAAATCTCAATCACTCGCAGCCGCGGCCGGGCAATACATCGGCCTCATGGAGCGGATCCATGGTCTGGAGCGACGTCTCCGGCGAAACCATCGCGTCCTTTCTGTCTGCCTACCGGACTCATATCTCAGCGTACAAAGCCAACAGCTCTCTGTTGGCCAACTACGTGGAGGAAATGCTCAAGGTTGGTGAGCTGACAAACTGGGTCGTCGCTGTCCTCAGCGGTGACTCACCGTCGGCACCGAAAATCGCTGGGATCCCAGTTCACCTCGTGGAGCGGACACCGGATGACCGCGACAGCGCACAAGCTGAAAAAGGAAGGTATGTCATCCGGCGCCTGCTTTCACCACGTGACGAGGCCATGGACCTTGACTTTCGCGCATACGAGGCAGCCCTGGTCCTGACGAGCAAGGCCCGGGCAAACGATCCGGCCAGAGGTGGTACCCGAAAGAGCGAGAAGATCACTTCTCCCAGTGGCCCGGCGATCCGCGCGATCCGCGGCCTCGGCACCCCGGATGGGATCGTTCCGCCCAACCCGACAAGGGGCGTGCTTCTCATCTATCCACTTGACCCTCAGAAAGCCAAAATTACCAACGTCGAAGTTCCGATATGCGCCATTGGTATCAGCTTCCCGTCCAGCGCCAACGCAAAATCGATCCCCTACGTCGTGAACAATGCGTACTGGGAACAGGAGCTCGGCGGGGGTCTGCAATGACTTCCAACCTTCAGGCGCTGTGGAAGGGGCTGGCAGGCGTCTCCGATGGAACCGGCTGGCAAACGCTCGGCATCAGGCCACAAGCACGTTGCTCCATCAGTGCGGCTATCCGGCATCCAGAAGTGCTGGAGGCGGTGATGCTCGATGTGATGGCGAGCTCGATCCCGAGCAATCTGGATCTGCCCGAGGCACAAGGGTTCCGCGTGCTGCTGGAGCGGCGCTCTCCGGGAGCCAAAGGTCAGGTGCTGCTGATACTGGAGCGGACGCAGAGCGGAGGCTCTGAACTCTTTGCTCAGATGGTCGACGATGTGCTGGATATCACCGAAGCCGCCCCATCCGAAGAGGCCGCAGTGCGCGCATTTGTCGGCAGAATTGTCGCTTGGAAGCGATTCATGCACGAAATGCGTCCTACAGGCCTATCGGATTCGGAAGAAATCGGCCTGCTTGGTGAACTGGTGGTTCTGGACATGCTCTTGGATACGCTCACGGCAGACCAGGCAATCCAGTCCTGGACCGGTCCCGAGGATGGAGTCCAAGATTTCGTTTGGGCGCAGTCAGCTATCGAGGTCAAAACCACTCTTGGTGCCAAGGACATCATCCACATCTCGTCCATGGACCAGCTTGACCCCTCACCACTCGATCAACTGCGGTTGATCCGTGTGAGGGCACGGCCCGGAAGTGGTGGAAAAACTTTGCCGCAATGGGTCGACACCGTGGCGGAGCGTTGCCAGCAAGCCCTTCCCGACTTCTCGAATCGCCTGCTTTCCGCTGGCTATGCCGAGGTGCAGCGCGACCAATACACTCACCAATTCATCGTCGACGGACTGGATGCATACGCAATTACGGAGGAGTTCCCCTCTCTCCGAAGGGCTCGTGCACCCGAAGCCGTCCGCGAGGCAAACTACCAGCTCGACCTCCGGCTCGCGAAATCGTTCGAGGTGCCGATCGGCGAAGCGATCAGCGCAGTGATAGGGGATTCACGTGGCTCTTGAGGATTTTGCAAAAAACCTGCAGTTGGAAGTGCGCGATCGTCGATCTGCCCAATCCGGAAGTGACGCAGAGGAACGGTCCCCTTTCAGCGAGGAGCTATTCACCGAGCTGGTGCTGGAGAACCTTCAAGAAATCGGCATGGTCTCCGAACCGGAACTGTGTCCGCACATCGGACGATTCAGAAATGCCGAGGTGAAGATCAGCGGCTATGCCTTTGGTGAGGTGGACGATGAGGAGCAGGAGCCGGACGAGGTCGACATCTTCGTCACCCATTATTGCGGCCTCGAGACACCAGAACTCCTTCCGACGGACGAATTGCGCACTGCGGCAACCAAGGCCCTACGCTTCTACAAGGCCGTGGTGGAGACAGATTTCCGCTTCCAGCTGAATGAGGCACGCGAGATATTTTCATTTGCCGAGCGCCTCCACGCGATCAAGGATGACTTGCGCAAAGTGAGGATCTTCGTGCTGACCGACGGGATCGCGCGTGAGAAGAAATTCAAACCAACCACTGTTGGTGACGTCGAGGTCCGCCTGGAGGTGTTCGACGTCGAGAGGCTGTATCAGCGGCTCGAAGCAGGCAAGCCCCGTGACGAGATCGAGGTGGACTTCGTCAAGCTGACGGGAAGAACGATTCCCTGTGTCTACATCCCGGAGATCAACGACGAGTACGAGGCCTGCTTGGCCGTCATTCCGGGAGTGGTGTTGGCGAAGCTCTACGACACTTACGGCGCACGTCTGCTTGAACTGAACGTGCGATCTTTCCTGTCGGCAACCGGCAAGATCAACAAGGGCATCCGGGAAACCCTCAAGACCCAACCTGACAGGTTCCTCGCGTTCAACAACGGCATCGTGATGACAGCCGACGAGCTGGTCGCCGAGCGCGGAGAGAATGGCCAGATCGGCCTGCGGTACCTCAAAGGTGTGCAGATCGTAAATGGTGGTCAGACGACCGCCTCGATCCACCGATCCTGGAAACTCAAGGAGGCAGAACTCTCCAAGGTCTTTGTCCCTGCGAAGATATCCAAGATCAGAGAGGATCGGCTTGAGGAGATGGTTTCGCTGATCTCCAAATACGCAAACAGCCAGAACTCGGTTCAGCCGGCCGACTTCTCTGCCAATGACCCGTTCCATATCGAGATCGAGCGACTTGCCGAGCGCACGTGGTGCCCGGATCAGCGGGGCCGTTGGTTCTATGAGCGCGCAAGGGGCAGCTATCAGGTTGCGCTGTTCCGGGGAGGCGACACTCCGGCGAAGCAGCGGAAACTCAAGGAGACCATTCCACCCCAGCGGAGGATCTCGAAGCCCGACGTTGCGAGATACATCAATGCTTGGGAGGCCAAGCCTCACTTGGTCAGTCTGGGCACCCAGAAGAACTTCAATCACTTCATGCAGGAATTGCGAAAGAGCAGTGGTGCGGACTGGGCACCTGATGAGAAGTGGTTTCGGGACTTGGTGGCAAAGACGATCCTTTTCAGGGAGGCGCAACGCATCGTGCGAAGCCTGAAGTTCAAGGCCAGTCAGTCAAATATCACGGCCTACCTGGTTTCCCTTCTTGCGGATCGCTATGGCGGAAAATTTGATCTGGAACGCATATGGCGAACTCAAGCCATCTCTCCGCAGTTGAGCGACCTCATGCGTCAATGGGCGCCAAAGATTGACGAGGCGCTGAGGTATACGGCCGCGGGGCGTCAAGTCTCCGAATGGGCAAAGAAAGAGGGCTGCTGGCTACAGGTACGCCAAGTCGAGCTCGATCCAGCTGAAGGGGTGCCCGAAATTCGCTGAGGTCACTTTCTGTGCGACGTGCATGTGTGTTGGAAAATCATCAGCCACTTCCGACTCGGACGACGTCTATAGTCTTGGGCTTAAATCTGTATCGATGGCGTGGTACTTGTGCGGGATAAGTGTGTCACTTCAGCCGGGAAGCTCTCTTCGACCATGACTGACCCATGCAAACCGGAACTTACGGATAACGTGTCTGCCAGTGAGCCGACGAATGAGGGCGCGGAAAACCAGTCCCCAGAGACTAAGCCCACTCCGAAGTGGTTGAGAGGCCTGCAATGGCGTGCTCATTGGTTATTTCCAAATTTGATACGCCACGACCAAGGCGACCGCACCTATGTGCGGGAACATGACAAAAAGGAAAACGAACGCAGCCGCATTCCAGCTGATCAGAACCTTCGCGTACGCATGATCTGGGGTATCGAGCTCTATGGTCCCACCGAGATCGATGCTCTATATGCCGGATTGAAGAAGCTTGACTGGGGATCAGCAGGTTCGTGGAAGCACGGGGATGGCGCGCTGAACTGGATTCGGCAACAGCGTTCCTATGGATCAGGTGGATGGTTCAATGTGGGATACGTTTTGAGGCGTGAGCAACGGGGGCGATTCCCCATGATCCATAATTACGCGCCGCTTCCCGCTGGAGTGGACTCGTTGCTGGTTGGTACTTTTCAACTTTCTCCATCCCTAACCGGTGTACTCGTAGGGTTCAAGTTGGAAGAGTACTTGGCTCGACGCTACGAAGCTGAACTCAATAGGGACCGTGTAACGTCTCGTGAGCGCTCTCATCGGCCGCGGGCAATTTCGATTATTTCGCCTCGGAACCAAAAACAGCGTGTCATCGAGGCGCTACGAGCGGACTTGCGTCGTATGGCGGGGAGGTGGTTCAGACGGCACCTACCAGGCTATTTCTGCCGGCTAGAACACCCCGCTGCGTTTCCTACGATGGAGCTCCTAACGGTTCAAGACGGCCCAATCTTGCAAGATCCGACTATCGCAGAGGCTTTTTATGGTTGGCGAAGGCTGTTGGCAAATGTCGGGCCAAATCACATCTGGACCTACGGGGAAAGCGCTGGACTACAACTCGCAATGGACCGATACAGCGACGAGAATGAAGGACTCCACATCGTAGCTGCGCTTGATGTAGCCGCGTTTGCTGGGGAAACCCTCAAGTACGGGGGCGAAAACGCGCCTGATGCGTATATCCACGCTTGTAATGAATTATTGGGAGGCCTACTCGTTCATGCTTCGACCGTCGAATACCTAAGAGAACAGTCGCGTGATCTCAACATAACGCGAGAAAAACTCAAAACGGCTCGATCCGGTCGGAACAATGTCATGCGTACACTGCATGAGATTCGCCTCTTCTTCGATCGCACGTTGGGAACGCCGGTAATTGCAAGGGAGCTGGCGGGGAAGTCCAAGGAGGCCGGTTGGTATCGCCACGACTGCTCGAGGTTCACCGCCCCAGCTTGGGGAAAGACTGAAAAGCTGCGTGAACTCTCTGAAGAGATTCGCGGTCGCGTGCATTTCCTAGCTTCGCGACTGACCAATGAAGAAACTGAATCGCCCCGGGTTCTGAGGAGGCTCCAACTCTTGAGAGAATGGAGCCATGAACAAGTCCACGAAGTTTTCCCCTGAGGTCCGCGGGCGCGTGGTGCGCATGGTGCAGGAGCACCG
>CALCHX010000164.1 GCA_937906875.1 uncultured Gemmatimonadota bacterium
CTCCTCAGCTCCACTGCGGTCATGGGGTCCTGCCGAGCGCTAGCGAGGTAGGGCTCCATGACCGCATTTGACGCTGTGAATCGAGTGGGCCCACGCCGCGAGGCGTTAGCCGAGTGGTGGGATCTCCTCAGCTCCACCACGTTTGACCTGCGGAAATAGGTTTTTTCGAACGCGTTCTAGACGCGTTTCTCGGGCGCGTGCCCACATTTTGCCCACGAAATGTTTGCCGACCGCGGCCGGGAATCGAGGTCGGCGCCACATTTCCGCAGGTCGCGCCGCCCGATTGTCGGATAAATGACGAGTTTCCGGCTGACACGTTCGCGTGTTTCGAAGAGGGCGGCAAGTGCGTGGTTTACGCGCGTGTAGACGCCGAGTCCCAATTCCCCGCGTTCTTGCTCGAACCGCTATCTGGGCTGCTTCCGGCGGGCGGTCGCTGACGGAGGTAGCAAACTCAATCTGGCTACGCCGCGTCGCGCGCGTCTCCCGACCGGCCTGTGCGGGGGATGAGGCGCCGTCGGTCTCGGCACGATGTTTCGGATCCCCGTGAGCGCTAGGCCGGGATTTGCTGCAAAGCCGAACCGAGGTGCGGTGGAGTGCCTCGGTCCGCTACTACTCGCCGCCGTAGAAGGGGTGACGGAGAGTCTCACGCGCGGCGACGAGGGTGGCCCTTGCCTCGGCGTGCTCGTCGGCGACGATCTCGCGCAGCGCCGCGTTCATGGCTTGTCGCGCGGCGTTCTTGACGGTCGTCTCGTTGGTGGCGGCCCCGTCGACCCAGAGCGAGACCAGCAGGAGCGTGTCCTGGTCGGGCTCGGTCAGGCCGTCCGCCACCACGTCGAGAACTCCCTGCGCGATGCCGACCGGCGCCGCCCCGAAGATCAAGGTCTCGTGGATCCCCTCCATCGCACGAGACTTCGTGAGGATCACCGTGGGCGGGTTCAGCGTCACGTACGAGGGCTGGTCCTCCCCGACGCAGGCAAGCACCGGCGTGTAGCCATCAGTCGGGGAGGTGAAGGCCGTGGTGATGGCTGCGGCGGTCGCCGAACCGCGTCGAGCGGCGAGCACGTTGAGGTGAACGCCGTTCGGGGCCAGGCCGCCCCATCCCTGTGCGATGCGCCCGTCGATATCGGTTCTGCGGGTCATGGTGATTCTCCAGTTTTCTCTGATCAGTTGTTCGGAGTGGGGACCGGACTGTCCCCGGACAGCATCCGGAAGAGCGGGTCGGTATAGGCGGTAACCTGCGCGTATCGCTCCGCGAGGGCGGCGTACTGCGCCGATTCCGCCGCGGTCGGCACCTTCACCGTGTCGACATGGACCATCCGCGCCACGGCCTCACGCCAGCCGGGGAAGGCGCCAACGCCGACCGCGGCGGTGATCGCGGCGCCGAGCCCGGCGGCGTCCGGCACGGCCAGGCGTTTCGCCGGGATGCCGGCGAGGTTGGCGACGATCTGCAGCATCAGCTCGGATTTGGATCCGCCGCCCGAGACGATGAGATACTCCGGCGCGACATTCAACGCACCGATGAGCCGCGCGAGATGCCCGTGCATCGTGAACGCGATGCCCTCCAGGAGCGCGCGGTAGATCGCGCCCCGCCCTTGTGTCCCGTCGAAGCCGAGCAGCGCCCCGCGGCGGTAGGGAGCGTCCGTCGGTGCCAGCCAGTCGAGGATGGCCACCAGACCGCCGCTGCCGGCGGGCACGAGTTCGGCTTCGGCGCCGAGTTCCTCGTCCGTCACCCCGTCACCGAGGAGCTCACGGAACCAGCTGGCAGTCCACATGCCGCGGCGGATGCCGTGGCTCTCGTAGAGGTACTGGCCGGGGATCGCCCCGAAGTTCCGCCAGCCGGCGTCGCCGAGTTCCTGTGGCCTATCCGCGACGATCATCGCTGCGATGTAGGTACCCAGCGACAGCAGCGCCGCCGACGGTCCGAGCAGGCCGCTGCCCAGTGCCTCGACGGCCTTGTCATTCGAGGACGTGAAGACGGGTAGCCCGGCCGGCAGCCCGGTCGCAGCGGCGGCGTTCGCAGTCAGATCACCGGCCAGGGCCCCGGGGTCGACGAGGGCGAACAAGATGTCCCTTGGCATGCCGGTCCGCTCGAAGGCGGCGTCGTCGGCGGACCATCGCCAGGTGCTCTGGTCGATGGGCCACACACCCTGATAGTTGCCGGCGGTGTCAACGAATCGGCCGGTCAGCCGGTGTGTGATGTATCCGCTGGACGTCGTGATCCATTCCACCGCCGGGTCGAGGTCGGTGACGCCCCGGGAGACACGCGCATCCATCCAGCTGAGCATTGGTTCGGTGAGCCGGCCGGCCCCGTCCAGGTAGGCGCGACAGAACCGGATGGTACACAGCCCGATCGCGGCGATGTCGCGCACTCGGTCGCCCAGCTCTTGGGCAACCGCGCGACAGGCCGTAGCGATCGAGTCCCACACGTCATCGCCGGGATGCTGAACCCGTCCACCGGGGCCGAGCACGGTTGCCCGCAGCGGTACGCGCGCCGAGGCGACGACCGTGCCGTCGCGGTCGATCACCGCGACCTTCGTACTCTGCGATCCGTTGTCGATCGCCAGGAACAGGTCACTCACCGTTGGCCCGCGGGAAGATCGAGCCGGGGTTCATGATGCCGTTCGGATCGAAGTGGTGCTTCAGGCCGGCGAGGAGCGGATAGGCGCTGCCGTGCTCCTGTCGAATCCACGGCGTGCGGTATTTGCCGACGCCGTGGTGGTGCACCATCGACCCGCCCAGCCGCAGCGCCTCCTCGACGATGATCGCGTTAAGCGGGATGTGGTATTCGTTGATTTCGTCGCGCGGCGCGCAGTGGATGTCGTAGTCGTAGACGAAGTAGAGATTCGTGCCGTTCTGATAGCTGTGTGACGAGTGGCCGCCGAGCATGGTCAGGTCGGCGGCGCGCGGGAATTCGGACCGAATCCGGGACATCACGGCGTGGTAGAGCTCGGCGACGTGCGACCAGGACACGGAGACTTCGGTCGTGTAGCCGAGGTGCGAGTTTGCGAGCATCTGCTCCTTCTCCGCCTCGATCTTGTCGACGCCCCAATTGAGGTCGGCGAACCAGCGCTCGATCAAGGCGTTGTCGACCCGGCGGTGCGGCACACCTTCGAACAGCTCCTCGATGGCCTGAGCAGTGGCATCTGCGAGCGGCTTCGGCCCCTCGGCGACGAGAACTATGACGTTGTCCTCGGGCCCGGCGAAATGCGCGAAGTGCTGCTGCGCATCCTGCGGGGAGTACAGGCGGCAGACGCTCGGTCGGTATCCCGCCGTGATCAGGTCATGCAACGCGTCCACCCCGGCGGCGAAATCGTCAACCAGGAAACCGAAATAGCGATTGTTGTCGGGGTAGTACCGGAACACCTTTACCGTCACCTCGGTGACGAAACAGAGGGCGCCTTCGTTGCCGATGACGATATGACGGATATCGGGCCCGGCCGCCCGCCGCGGCACATTCTTGATCCGGGCGACGTGGCCGTCCGGCAGCACCGCTTCGAGCCCGACGACCATGTCCTCGATCCCGCCGTAGAGCGTGGAGAACTGGCCGATGGAGCGGGTCGCGACGAGGCCTCCGTATTGGGCGAGCGGCTTGGACTGAGGGGAGTGGCCGGTCGTCAGCCCTACGCCGCGCAGCTGCTCTTCGAGCGCCTCCAGCCGGACGCCGCACTGGACGGTGGCTGTCATGTCGCGCTCGTTGACGACCAGGATGCGATCCATGCGGGACCCGTCGAGCACGATGCTGCGCGGCGTGACGATTTCCAGTCCGCCCTCGGTGCTGGTGTGCCCGGTGCGGGGCACCACGGCGATGCGGTGCTCGTTGGCGTAGGCGAGCACCCGGCTGATGTCGGCGGTGCTGGTGGCGTAGACGACGGCCATCGGAAGCGGGCCGTCATATATGTCGTGGACCGCGGTGTACTTCTTGAATCGATCGACGCTCGACTCGCGCAGTTCCGATGGGTCGGTGTGGACGTTGTCCGCGCCGAGCATCGACGCGAGCATGCGGACATCGTCACCGTGCGACGTGTCGGGGAGGGCGGTCGGAGTCACTGACGTCTTCTTTCGTCTCGATCATAGGCGGCAGTCCGGCGCCGCCACTGCTGCCTCGCGTTGGTCGTTCGGTGGCTCTCGGTCACCGGACGAGATAGCCGCCGTCTACGACGACGACATGTCCACTGACGTAGTCGGAGGCGCGCGAGGCGAGGAATACCAGGGCTCCCATCAGATCGGCGGGCTTGCCCCAACGGCCTGCGGGGATGTGCTCGATGATGCGGCGATTGATGTCCGCGTCGGATCTGCTGCCCTCCGTCAGTCGGGTCTCGATATATCCGGGTGCAATTGCGTTGACCTGGACATTGTGCTGCCCCAGCTCGTCGCAGTAGGCCTTCGTGAACCCGACGATGCCAGCCTTGGTCGCCGAGTAGGCGGGCGACATTTGGCCCCCGAGGAATGAGAACAGCGACGCAATGTTGATGATCTTGCCGGATCGCTGCGCCATCATGACGCGCGCCGCCTCGTGACCGAGTTCGAAGGCGGCGGTCAGGTTGATCGCGATCATCGGATCCCATTTCGAGCGATCGAAGGATTCGACGTCATCGATGAGGCAGATGCCGGCGGAGTTCACGAGAATGTCAACGCTGCCGAAGGTCTCGACGCAGCCGGCAACGATGGTTGCCGGCTGTCCGGGTGCGGTGATGTCGGCGTCGACGACCTCAATGCGGCCGCCGCCCGCCGACACCAGGGCGGCGGTCGTCCCGCCGTCATTGGTGATGCTGGGCGCGTACACGTTGGCGCCGGCGGCCGCGAGCGCGAGGCTGAAGGCCTGCCCGAGTCCGGTGTTGCCTCCCGTGACGATGGCGTTCTGGCCTGCGAGCGAGAACAGGTCGAGCGAGAAGTCGGTGATTTCCATGGTCTACTCCGCGTCCGGATCGGTGAGATGGATGCCCATATAGACGGTCTCGAGGTATTCCTCGATGCCTTCGACGCTGCCCTCGCGGCCCAGACCGGACTGCTTGATGCCGCCAAACGGCGCCGCCGGGTTGGAGACGAGGCCGGTGTTCACGCCGATCATGCCCGCCTCGATGCGCTCGCCGAGGCTCAGCGCGCGGTTGATGTCCCGCGTGAAGACGTAGGCGACGAGCCCGAAGTCGGTATCGTTCGCCAGCGCGATGGCTTCCGCGTCGGTGTCGAAGGTGACGATCGGGGCGACCGGGCCGAAGATCTCCTCGCGCAGGATGCCGGAGCCGGCCGGTACCTGCCCGAGAACCGTTGGCGGGTAAAAGAATCCGGGGCGCTCAGGGGCGGTGCCGCCGGTCAGAACCGTGGCGCCGTCGGCGACAGCGGCGTCGACGAGTCGGGTCACCTTCGCGACGGCGCGGTCGTCTATCAGTGCGCCGAGCCCGACGCCGTCCCGCAGGCCGGGGCCCATCTCTATCGCGCCCAGCGCAGCCGCAAGACGCGCCGCGAACTCATCGGCGACCGATCGATGCACGATGAAGCGGTTGGCGGCGACGCACGATTCGCCGCCGTTGCGCATCTTCGCGACCACAGCGCCGGCGACGGCCGCATCGAGGTCGGCGTCGGCGAACACCAGGAACGGTGCGTTGCCGCCGAGCTCCATCGATACCCGCAGCACCGTGTCGGCCGACTGGGCGATGAGCAGCTTCCCGACCGGGGTGGAACCGGTGAAGGAGAGCTTGCGCAGCCGTCGGTCCTTGATCATCGGACCGGTCACCTCGCCGGGCCGGGTGGTCGGGATGACGTTCAGCACCCCAGCGGGTAGACCCGCCTCCCCCATGACCTGCGTGAACAGTAGCGCGGTGAGCGGCGTGAGCTCGGCGGGCTTGAGCACCATGGTGCATCCGGCGGCGACGGCCGGCCCGATCTTCCGCGTCGCCATGGCCAGCGGGAAGTTCCACGGCGTGATGAGCAGCGCCGGGCCGACCGGCCGTTTCACCGTGAGGATGCGATTCGACCCGACCGGCGCCGGGAGGTAGCGGCCGGCGACCTGCGGTGCGAGCTCGGAGAACCAGCGCAGGAATTCGGCGCCGTACACGACCTCGGCCCGGGATTCGGCGAAAGGTTTGCCCATCTCCAACGTCATGAGCGTGGCGAATTCGTCGATGCGGGCCAGCGTCATCTCGTAGGCCCGCCGCAGAATGTCGGCCCGCTCGCGCACCGTAGTGCGGCCCCAGTCGCCCTGGGCGCGAACGGCGGCGTCCAGCGCTCGCGTCCCGTCGTCGGCGGCGGCGTCACTGACCTGAGCAAGGACCTCCTCGGTCGCCGGGTCGTGGACGGGGAAGAGTGCCCCGCCGGTGGCGTCCACCCAGCGGCCGTCGATGTAGAGCTGAGTGGGTGTATACGGGCGCGTCATGCCGTCGCCGCCTGCTGCTCAGCAAGCCGAAGTGGGCGACTGGTGAGGTCCTCATAAAGCTGGAACGGCGTCATCTCGCCGGCCGTCTCGCCATACTGGGCCAGCGCCCGCCGGTAGATCTGCTCGACGATCGCGGACAGTTCCACCGGGACACCCACCGACCGCGACAGGTCGATTGATAAGCCCAGATCCTTGCAGGCCAGGGCGACGGCGAAGCCCTCGTCATAGTCGCCGTGATCGAGGATCGAGAGCACGTCGTTCTCCAGGAAGTTGCTGTTGGCCGGGCTGGCGATGAGCGACCGGCGCAGCACGGCGAGGTCCACGCCGGCGGCGACACCGGTGGCCAGCACCTCAGCCGTCGCGATGAGATGTGAGAACCAGAGTTGGTTGATCATCAGCTTGACGGCGTAGCCGGCGCCGTGGCCTCCGACGTGGATGACGCGGTCGGCATTGCCCATGGCATTGAAGACGGGGCGCAGCCGAGCGAAGTCTTCCGCGTCGGCGCCGACGAAGATCTGGAGCGTCCCGTTGGCCGCGCCCACCGCCATACCGGAGACGGGCGCATCGACTACGTGCAGATCGAGCGAGCGCGTGGCGTCGATGACCCGGCGCTCCACCTCGGGGACAGAGGTGGACATGTCGATCCACGTCGCCCCCGACCGGATCCCTTGCAGGACACCGTGGTCGCCGAACAATGCAGCGTCGACGTCGGTGGGCCGCGGCAGCATCGTGATGACGATGTCCGTCTGCGCCGCCACCTCGGCGCCGGTCGCAGCCCATCGTGCGCCGGCATTGACGGCGTCACGGCCGGCGTCGTCCCTGCGATCCGAGACGACGAGCGGGAACCCCGCTTTCTGCAAATTGGCGACCATGCCAGAGCCCATGTGGCCGAGGCCGATGAACCCGACCGTGGGGAGGTGTTGCTCGTTCACAAATCCTTCTTTCACTGTCTATTTCGAGAAAATCGCACTGCCGCAGCACGTCTGGACCAACCGAGACGGAGTCATCGATGACGGCGGCGCCGTACGGCGCGAAGGCGGCTGGGTCGGTCCTTCCGTGATCCGGCCCGTCATGCCGCAGCCGGCTGGGGGAGCGCCACGCGGTTGCGGAAGATCAGCCCCGTTCGGCGCATCGGCGCCGGCGTGACGGTGCGCTGCACCAGGCCGAGCACAATCTGCACGGCAAGTGCCAAGGCGACGACGAGAATCGCGCCGCCCACCTGCTCGCCGGGCAGGTTGCTCGCATAGGCGCGAAACACGATCTGGCCTAGCCCGCCCGCGCCGGCATAGCCCGCGATTGTCGCGACTGCCACGATCTGCACGGCCGCGCTCCGTATGCCGGACGCGATCAGCGGCACGGCCGACCGGAGTTCGACGCGCCACAGCACGCCCCAGTGCCCCATTCCGATGCCGCGTGCCGCCTGCACCGTGGCGCTGTCGGCCTCGGCCACGCCGGTGTAGGCGTTCGTGAGCACTTGCGGCAGCGCGAACAGGACGAGCGTCGCGGTCAGGGTCGCGAAATTGAGTCCCCAAGCGCTGACCGCGAAGATGACGATCACGCCGAACGATGGGACCGCGCGGCCCAGGTTCGCCAGCCCCAGCACGATGACCGAGCCGCGGTGGAAATGCCCCAGCGTGACACCGAGCGGGAGCGCGATCACCACGACGATCAAGAGCGCGAATCCGCTGAACGCCACGTGTTCGCGGATGAGGTTCAGGATTCCGTCGGAGCCCCAGTAGTTCTCCGATGACGTGAGATACGACCACCAGCTCATGTGCCCACCAACCCTTGCTGACGATTCCAACGGGTCACATTGCGGCCGATCGCCAGGATGATGAGGTCGAGCAGGATCGCGAGGATCACCATGCCGATGACGGCGTCGACGACCTGCTGTCGGTACAAATTGTTGGCGTATCCCAGCGTCATGATCTCACCCAGGCCGCCGTGCGAGAGGATGAAGGCCACCGGCACCATGGCGACGGTGCTCACCGATGCCATGCGGATGCTGGAGATGATGACCGGCATCGCGAGGCGGAGTTCCACTCGGGCGATCCGCCGGATCTTGCCGTACCCCATGCCGTCGGCCGCCAGAATCGCCGAGTCGGGAACCGACCGGAAGCCCTCGACGAACCCGCGGACGAGGATCAGCTGCGTGTAGAGCGTCAGACCGATGATCGGTCCGAACAGGCTGAGTCCGGTGAACGGCAGCAGGATCGAGAACAACGCGATGCTGGGCAAGGAATAGATCCCGTCCATCAGGCCGATCGTGAAGTTCTCCGCGATGGGGAACCGCCTGATCACCAGCGAAATGGCGAAGGCCAAGACGATGCCGATCGCGACGCTGATGACCGTGAGCTCGACCTGCTCGATCGCGCTGTGCAGATACTGCTGCCGCTGGCTTTCGTACTGGAAGTACTGCAACCCGAACCACGGGTTGTTGTCGCTGGCCGAAAGGACGTAGCTCATGGCCGGGCTCCCACCGTCCGATCCGCTGGCCCGGAAGCGTCGCCGTCATTATCGTGCCTGTCGTCCCCGCCGATCGGAGTGCGCACCGCGGAATGGATGTGTTCGAGCGTGAGCGCGCCCAGCAGCTCACGCGAGGCGTCGTCGACGACGAGAACCCAAGACTCGTCCCGTTCCAGGATTCGCGCCGCCGCGTGACGCAATGTTTGTGCGGTGCTGACGCAGATGCCGTCAGCGCCCCGCATCACCGCCTCGACCTGCCCGGTATCGGGCAGGTCGCTGGCCGTGACCCAGCCGACGGGGCGGCGCTGCTCGTCCAGCACCACCGCCCAGTCCCGGGAGCGCAGTTGCAACGCCGCGCGGGCTTCGGCCGCCGACGCGGCGCGATCCACGACGACCGTCGCCTCCAGAGCCGTGCCGGCCACCGACGTGACCGACAGTTGGCGTATGCCCCGGTCTCCGCCCACGAAGTCCTCGACGAACTCGTTGGCCGGCCGCGCGAGAATTGTTGCGGGCGTATCGAATTGCTCCGCGGCTCCGTGGGCACCGAACACCGCGATACGATCCGCCATGAAGAGCGCCTCTTCGATGTCGTGGGTGACCATGACGATCGTCTTGCGCACTTCACCCTGAATCCGGATGAACTCCCGCTGCAGCCCCGCCCGGGCGATCGGGTCGATCGCCGAGAACGGCTCGTCCATCAGCAGCACCGGCGGATCCGCGGCGAGTGCGCGCGCCACTCCGACGCGCTGCTGCTGGCCGCCGGAGAGCTGTGCCGGGTACCGGTCCCCGTAGATAGCCGGATTCAAGCCCACCAGCCGCAACAGCTCGTCGGCCCTATCGCGACGCCGCTTGCGCGGCCAGCCGAGCAGCCGGGGCACCTCGCCGACGTTGTTCCAGATGTTTTCATGCGGGAACAGGCCGACCTGTTGAATCACGTAGCCGATGCCCCTGCGGAGCTGGACCGGATTCATGTCTCCGACGTCGCCCCCGTCGATCTCGACGCGGCCGGAGGTCGGCATGATCAGCCGGTTGATCATCTTCATCGTCGTCGTCTTCCCGCACCCCGACGGTCCGACGAGGCAGACGAGCTCGCCTCGTCGGATGTCGAGATTCAAGTTGTCAACCGCGACCACGCCGTTGTCGTACACCTTGTGCAGGCCACGGAGCCGGATGGCGACCTCATCGTCGGGGGTGCCGGCACCGCGCTCGGCGTGCACGTCGGATGTAGCGGTCATTCGACCCACAACCTCAGCCCTTCAGTTGCTTGTAGAGGTCCTGCGCGACGGCGGCCACCGGTGCGCGATCGACCTGAATCTGCTTGTTCGCCGCGTTGAGCAGCTCCTGCGTCAGCTTGGCCTGAACGGCGTTGAGGGCGTCCCTCAGAGCCGTCGACGCGGCGGGCGTGTAGACGGCGGGAACGATGTGATCCGGATGGTTCAAACCTTTCGGATCCTCCAGGATCGTGACGGGATTGTCGGCGAGCACGCCGTCGCTGGAGTCGAATTGCACGAGCTGGAATGTGTTGTCGAGGAGCTTGTCGACGCTGTCCTGGCTGGACAGCACGGTGACCTTGAACTCCTTGGCGTTCAATCCGTAGACCGATTTGAGCCCGGCGAGGCAGTACGAGCGGGTCTCGCACTCCTGGATGCCGGCCACCACCACCGGGTTCGACTTCGAATAGGCGGCCAGGTCCGCCAGTGTCTTCAGGTTGTGTTCCTGGGCGAACTTCGTCGCGACACCGAACGCGTAGTTGTCCGTGGCGGGCGACGGATCGAGCACCGTCACGTTCTTGGCGGCCGCCAGCGGCCGGAGAGTCGCTAGGTTCTGATCCGTATCGCTCGTCGATGCACCCTGCTTGAAATACTCGAGCATCGAACTGCTGTATTCGACGTCCAGATCGACATCGCCGCGGCTCAGTGCAGGTTCCGCAGTCTCACGCCCCTGTGTCTGGACCAACGTGGTCTTGAATCCGGCATCCTGCAAGGCCAGCGAGTACACATTGGCGATGAGCTGGCCCTCCGGGAAGGCGAGCGCCGCGATCTTGATCGTCTGCGTGGAGGGCGCTGGCTCATCGCTGGAGCTGGCGGAATCGGCGGAGTCTGTGGAGTTGTCGGCGGACGCCGAGGACGCGGATTGAGATGATTCGCTTGCCGGTGCGCTGTCACCGGAACTCGATGCTGCGGCACCACTGCTGCTTCCGCAGGCAGCCAGGATCATACCCGCCACGCCGACGAGCGCGGTGGCGGCGGCGAATCGCCCGACGCGCGAGCGGCGCGACGACGGGGCGAATTTCGTCAAATGCGGCACATTCATTGTCTCTCCCAGATCGATGACGAGGGGATCGTCGCTGACCGCGATAACGGCCGAGTGCGCGATCCGTACGGGGTGGCACTGATATCGGTGAACTGACGCCGACGACTGCGATCAAGGGCTCCAGTCCAAAGCCGAAACCGCCGGGACGAACGAGGAACAGCTCGGGGTCACCGCGCCAGTACCGTTCGCGCCGTGGGCCGACGGCCGGCGCTGTGCAGTGGTGTTTCTGCACGCCCGCCATGCTCGTCTCCCGCCTGCGGCTTGCGTTTCGACGAATAATAAGACCAGGTTTGCGACACGACAACAGATGTTGTCACGCTGACAACACAGTCGTACGCTGCGACGATGATCGATGAGAAGCGTCATGGCGCCAGGCCCAGATCCGAGCAGAATTCGCAGGCACGGGCGGAGAGCTCTCTGGACACGAGCGTGACGCAGCGGCGCAACGCGTCCGGACTCGCGCGGGATATCGAGATCGTTGAACTGCTCGCGACCGCGCACTCCGGTGACGGCATGGGCGTATCGCAGCTGGCCGCTGCCTCCGGTCGCGACAAGGGTGTGATTTCCCGGGCACTGGCCACGCTGCTCGACGCGGGCATGGTCAGCAGGGATTCCGCCACGCTGCGGTATCGGATCGGGCCACGAGTGTTTGCGTTAGCTGCGCGAAGCGTCGAGACAGCCCTGGTCACGGCCGCCCGACCGATCCTCCGCCGGCTGACACAGGCGACGCAGGAGACAAGCCACCTGTGCGTGCTGCGCGAAGGCAATGTGCTGACCCTGGCGAGCGAGCTGAGCCCGCACGAAGTCCGCACTACTGGCTGGCAGGGCGTGACCACCGCCGCGTGGCGCACGCCGTCCGGGCGCGCACTGCTCAGCGACTGGGACGACGAATCGCTGAGAGCCTGGTACGAAATCCACGGACGGGACAAAGCCATTGTCTCGCAGCTCGATCCGCAAATGACTGCCAGCGGATTCTCCGTCTTGGCCACGCCGCCACGGGACAAGACCGTGGTGCGCGACTTCCACAGCCTGCTGGCGGAGATGGCTCATATCCGCCAGGCCGGCTACGCGATCCTCGACGAGGAATTGGAGACCGGTGTGGTGGGCGCGTCCGCACCGGTGCGAGATTTCACTGGGTCGATCATTGCCGCGATCAACGTCAGCGCGCCCAAGGCGCGGATGACGAACCGGCTCGAGGAGCTGGGTGCCTGCGTGGCGGGAGCGGCCTTGGGGCTGTCCCTTCGGCTCGGGGCTCCGGCCGCGGCCGACGTATCCGGCCAGCAGCCACGCCATCACGAAAACGAACGCCGCTGAGTCGCGTGGCCATCCCATCCTACGAACCATCTTCGCGGGAATGGTTTCAGGGGAAGGTTAACGCTGATGATTGCGGTAGTCGAGGTCGGCGATCCTCGCTGGTTTTGATTCGGGCGGGCCCGGGCAGTGATTGTCGTGTTCCCGTTGTGCCACTTGGTTTCTCGACCTGGTTTCGGGGCTCGCGGACGGGTTTCGGGCAGGCTGGCGCCATCGTTACCCGGCCATGATCGCGACCGCGCGGGCTCGCATCCGCGCGTTCGCCGACGCGAAGGCCACATGTAGCCGGTTCAGGTTTTCGACCATGCCGCGGTTGCGGGTCTTGGCGAAACCGAGGTCCCGTTTCGGGATCAAAAACGGGTGCTCGACCTCGCCCGGATCGACGCCTTCGCCGTCTCGATCGCCCGATCCGGTGCGGCCATCGTCTCCAACTGCCCCTTGCGCGCCGCGATCCGGAACTCGACCCGCGACAAGTGCTCGTCTCCGGTGATCTCAGCCCGTTTGTCGATCCCCCGGTAGCCGGAATCGCTGTAGACAACCTCGTCGTCGGCCCGCACCAGTTTGTGCGTCTCATCGACGTCGTGGACGTTCGCCGCGGTCGCGGTCACGGTGTGCACGTAGCCCGAGCCGGCATCAGCCCCGATTTGGGCCTTCATGCCGAAGTACCACTGGTTGCCCTTCTTCGTCTGATGCATGTCCGGATCGCGCTCACCGGCAACGTTCTTCGTCGACGCCGGCGCGGCGATGATTGTCGCATCCACCACCGACCCGCCACGCATGATCCAGCCATTGGCGTCGAATAGGCGATTGAGCGAGTCGAACATCGCCCTGCCCAGGTCGTATTTTTCGATCATATGCCGGAAATGCAGCAGCGTCCTGGCATCGGGGACCTGCCGGACCGCGAAGTCCAGGTGCATGAACCGCCGCATCGCATACGAGTCGTTGATCTGGTCTTCCACGGCCTCATCGGACAGGTTGAACCACACCCGCAGCAGATACATGCGCAGCATCGTCTCGATCGGCACCGGTTTGCGGCCGCGCTTGCTGTTGAAATCGTGCGGCTCGATCAGAGCCGTCCACTCGCCCCACGCGATCACCTGATCCATCTGGTCGGGGAACTCCTGACGATTCGGCACCCGGCGCCGGTCGTACTCCACATCCGGAAACGAAGGCTGCGACTCGGCCATTCACCTATTTTACCTGGTCACACCACGCGGCAAGGCCAGCGGCACGATCCAACCCCGCCCGAAACCCGAACCCGCCGCCACCCAAAATCAGCGAATCCCTCGTTTTCGTGTCTGTCAGGTCTCGCGGGTGAACACGTTTTTCTGCAGCAAGGCGGAGACCGATTCCATCGCAGCGTGTCTCCGGACGTACCGACTCTGCCCGTAGAGCGCGCGAGGTCGGTTTGGTAAGATCTAGGTGGACCACAGGGGATTCGAACCCCTCCCGAGTTGGATGACAAGCCGCCTAGGGAACCAATCGTGGCCCGTGCTTTGAGAAGCGCCTCGGTTGCAGCCGAGGCGCTTCTTTTTCTTGGCACGGGTCCGACTCTAGCACAGGCTAGAGACAAAGTATGTCTCGAGGTTTGACTTTAGCTGCTCGTTCGGTATCCTCAGGGGGAGGAGGCAGTCATGACTAGTATGTCCGCTGTGAGCGCGCCGCCGAAGCGAAGCCCGTCCTACCCTGCATTCGACCTTGAGGCTTCGATCAAGCGAGCGCGGGAGCTGTATGCAGCTGAAGGGCGCAACCCCGCTCCTATCGAAACTGCCGTGAGGCATTGGGGATACAAGGCGCCGAGCGGCCGAACGAATATTCTGGTGTCATCGCTCAAGAAGTTCGGTCTTATTGTCGACTCCGGTTCGGGTAAGAGCCGCGTGATCCAAGTTTCAGACGCCGCGCTACGTATTCTGGAGCACCCGGAGCAAGAAGAGAGGCGTGCCGCCATACAGAAAGCAGCGTTGCTGCCTCGTATCCATCGCGAGATGTGGGACAAGTACAAGGACGATCTGCCCTCTGACGCAACTCTCATCTGGAACCTCAAGACTGATCGTGACTTCACGGATGTTGGTGCGAAAGATTTCGTGAAAGAGTACCGAGCGACGATCGCGTTTTCGCAACTGTGTGACCCGGAGCCGGAGCATTCGGAAGTGGAGGGTGACCTTGAGGACGCTGCCGGGGATGAGGTCACTGAGGCATTTGGCGACCAGTTGATCCGCAACGCTCCAGTTGGGCGCGTAACGGAGGGGCGCGTCAACGACCCTGCACGGATTCGTGACGATGCGCCTTATGTTGAAAGCGTCACTGCGGTGCCTATTCCCCTCCCTGGCGGAGGATCGATCACGGTTCAGGGAGCATTCCCTGTCAGTGAAACGAACTGGGACTACTGGATGGCGGTGCTCTCAGTGATGAAGCCCGGACTGGTCGTTCCATCAAGTTTGCATCCGGGCGGCAACGGCTAGAGGTTTCAGTAGCGGCGTGTCGACAACGCGATTTCGGCCGGTCGTGGCAACTCTTCGATAGAGGTGTGCCGGATGGTGGCGGCGGATTGGAACCTAATGTTGAGCGCCGCGCGTTGATTGACGATCCGCTATATTGCGCGTGTGGTGAGGTCGAATATCGCAGGGGTATTGCTGCGGCAGGCGCGACGGCGGTGCGATCCTCTCGCAAGGCCCTCACCCATCCCCGACCACGACACACCGCTACCAACCAGACGAATCACGCCAAACCGACTACACCCCCAAATGTGAAGAGCCGGTTTTGGGCCTCTCTGTATCCCTCGCATGATCCTAGCGATGTAGCGCGCGGGCCAATTGACGATCCGCTATAATTGCGTCATGAGTGGCTCGGGTACTGCGGGGGCGTTGTTGCGACGCGCTCGGGTACAGAGCGGCATGTCGCAGGCGGAGTTGGCGGCGCGCGCGGGTACGACGCAGAGTGTGATCAGCGTGTATGAGTCGGGTCGACGGCAGCCGTCGTTGCCGACCCTCGTGTCGCTGGTGGAGGCGACCGGTCTACGTCTAACTGTTGAACTATCCAGCGAAAGTGAACGGATTCCCGCGGGGCGGCAAGTCGGTGTCTTGGCGCGGCGTGTGCGGGAAAATGCTGATCGGATTCGGCATGCTGCGGCGACGGCGGGGGTGACGGTTCTAGGGCTATTCGGGAGCGCGGCGCGCGGCGAGGACGGGCCGGACAGCGACGTTGATCTGCTCATCGATGTTCCGGACGGCGTGGGGCTGTTCGCGCTAGGCCGACTCGAATCGGAGCTTCGCGAGCTTGTGGAGGCGCCGGTCGACCTGGTGCCGGTTGCCGGCTTGAAGCCTCGTGTTCGGCGTGAGGTGATGGCTGAGGTTCAGGCCTTGTGAGCCGCGACGATCGTCAGCGGCTCGACGACATTATCGACGCCTGCGACGTGATTGCAGGGCACCTGGGTCGTGGGGATTTGAGCGACGGGCTCGTCTTCGATGCCGTGCGGATGCGCCTGGTCGAGATCGGCGAGGCGGTGAAGTCCATCGACGCCGACCTGCTTGCGTCGGAACCCGACATCCCGTGGAGTGAGGTGGCGAGGATGCGTGATTTGCTGACACACCGCTACTTCGACACCCTGCACTCGATCGTGGAGCACACCGCGAAATACGATCTTGTCGAGTTGCGCGCCGCGGTGATCCGCATGACGGCGCGGCTATCAGATGGAGCGCAGCCAGGTGATGCCTGACATCGCTGATCGGCCGTTCGGTGGCGCGCGGGCCGTGCCCACATCCTGTCCACACGCCGTGAGGTTGGTGCTGGTCAGCGTCGCAGCGCTCAGGTTCCGGGGTGGTGATGGTCTCGATGCCGGCTTCGCCCGGCGCATTGTCGGCGCCGTCGAAGAGGTCAGGCGGGGCAACGCCCATGGCATCGCTGCGCGCATGGCGCTGAGTCCGCCGGGGGAATGAGTGACGGTGGTTCCGATTGCAAGCTGGCGCCCGGCCGGCGTGCGACCATGCACCTATGCAGTCGAACGATCCGGGAGCGGGGACTCAATTGCGTCGCGAGTTGGAGCGCCTGCGATCTGAGAATGCGAGGTTGCGCCGGCTATTGGATCTGCGCGGCGAGGATATTCGTCCGGACTCGGAGCAGCTATCTGCGCCGGTTGCTCCGCCGGGATTGGTCACCGCCGC